>JBJDZM010000001.1:0-19117 GCA_051867975.1 Eubacteriales bacterium
TCTTCGCCAAATTATTTCTCTTAGATTTTTTTACCCCAACTATTGACAAAGAGCCGTTTAACTTTAGCAGTTGATGCTTGTTTTTATTCTTCTTGCTTTTGGTCTTCATCTGTGTCGATAACTATCGTATCAACTTCACCGTTGCCTGTTGTATCGAGCATTATTGCCTCTGCATCCCCGTCGCCGTCAAGATCAATTCTGCCGAGAACGGTCGAACGGTATTTATTTTCGATGTATTTATATGCTATCGCACAAGCGGCTCCAATGGCAAAAACAGCGGTCGTAAATTTCAAGATCGTTCGTAAAGGGGATTTTTCCTTTTCAACAACTATCACATGGTCATTGTTTTTCATATTATTTTCCTCCTCGTGTAAAATAAAATTACATTTACGAATAAATCGCGCGCGCCCCACCGATGTATTTCGGGCGCGTATAAGCACAGACAACATTTGCTTCTCCGATTCTTTTTACAGATAGCCTTATCGGAACAGCAACGTCACGTAGATGCATGCCGATGAGGGTATCGCCTATATCGATGCCTGCGTGTGCTTTGATATGCTCCACCACTACCGGAGCGTCCAGATTTTCATACGTCACGGTTGCAAACGAACCGCCGGCTTTTGCCCGGGGGATTACAGAGACAGGCTCGTATCCGTATTTTTCCGCACATTCATTTTCAATCACCAATGCTCTGTTAAGGTGTTCACAGCATTGTGCGGCAAGGTAGATCCCCTTTTCTTTTAACACAGGGTAGATGGCGCTGAAAAGGAGCTTTGCCGCATCATAGCTCGATCCCTTTCCAATGTTGTTTCCGATAATTTCGGATGAAGAACACCCTATTACGACAATGTCACCTCTTTTGAGAGAAACACTATCAAGCAATTCACATATCAGCCCTGCGCCGTCTTTTTTTATTGTGTCTGCTAGCACTGAGTCTACCGCATTTTCCGCGCCATAATATAGTTCATTCATGTTTTCTTTCATTTTCTGTATATATTACCATCTGTCGCTGTCATTGTCGGGAATAACCTTTTCAAGCGCGGCAATTGCACATTCTATCATATCATCGTCAGGCTCTTTGGTGGTTATATGCTGCAACCACACACCGGGTGCGGAAATGATACGGGTAAAGATGTTGTCGTGTCTTCCTGCTATCTTAATGAGTTCGTATCCTATTCCTACAATTATCGGGAGAAGCAAGAGCTTAATTAATACTCTGATAAGCGTAATCGGCAAATATCCGAAAATAAGGTAGAAAAGAGGATCAATGAAGAATGAGACAAATATTCCCACAAGTACCATCAGTATCAAGAAGCTTGTTCCGCATCTCGGATGAAATCTTTTCTGTTTTTTAATGTTTTCAACAGTGAGAGGAAGCCCCTGTTCATAACAGAATATTGCTTTATGCTCCGCACCGTGGAACATAAACGTGCGTTTTATATCCTTCATAAGGGATATTGCAGCCATATATCCAATGAGGATGATTATTTTAAATACACCCTCAAATACCGATTTTATAAGTGACTGAACTGCGGGGTTATTTCCTTTCAGAAAAGGAAATAAATAGGTGGCACCTTTATACAAATATGAAGGAACAACAATGAATAAGGCAACCGAAAAAAGTATTCCCAAAAGAACGCTGAAAACCATGACTGAGTTTAGTAAAGCGGAAGACTCTTTTTTTTCTTCCTTCTTTGTCTCTTCCGTTGCAGATTCCAAGCTGTCATCGGGTTTATACGTATCGTCCGGTTCGCTATCCGGCAAATTGTGTTCAATTTTATCTGATTTCTCCTTCTTAGTGGCTTTTGCGGCTTTTTTCTCCGCTTTTTCACGCTTCAGTTCTTCCTCTGCTTCTTCAAGTCCCGATATCTCTGCGGAGCGCATCAAGCACTTTGTTCCAAGTACCATTGAATCTATATAATTAAAGACTCCTCTTATTACCGGCAGTTTGAAAAATTTATGGCGTTTTTTGCTTTCGGTCGGAAAACTCTCAATAACGATTTCGCCGTCCGTATTCCGCACCGCCATAGCAGTTACTTCGGGGCCGCGCATCATGATTCCTTCCATGAGTGCCTGACCGCCGATGGATGTTTTTTTTGTGCAGGATGCGGAACATTTTTTATTATTCTTCATTATAAGTCAGTGTTTCCTTTCAGAACAAACTTTCGCCCGAAACGTGGCGCATGATACCGAAAGCCTTTTGTCGAATTTCAGTTTGATATTTTATTTTCGGTTTCGGATCTATGTTTTGCAACGATTTTATTGATTCTCTTTGCGGGGTCCAGAAGCTCGCTTATCGTTGCGTCGTGATTTAGGGTGTCAATGATATATGATACATATTTGCACATATTGACCTCGACGTGCCAAGGTCTCTCATTGAGTCCCGGACGGCTGTAAACCAAGTTGGTGGTAAATACTTTGGTGATTATACCGTCATTATATGCCTTGTCAAACTTCTCAAACCCGTCCGTAAAGAGTCCGAAGGTTGAAAACGCAAATATTCTCTTAGCCCCTCTTGACTTAAGCTGTGAGCAAACATCAAGCATTGATTCACCTGATGATATCATATCGTCAACGACGATAACGTCTTTACCGGTCAGATCCTGCCCGAGATATTCATGGGCTTCAATAGGATTTTTCCCGTTAATAATAACCGAGTAGTTTCGACGCTTGTAGAACATACCGATGTCAATACCGAGGACTGATGAATAGTACATACATCTTCCCATCGCGCCTTCATCGGGAGATATCATCATAAGATGTTCCTTATCTATGATTATATCGGGTACGTTTCTTATAAGTGCCTTTATCATTTGGTAGGACGGACGGACGTTGTCGAATCCCGAAAGAGGAATTGCGTTGCAGACTCTGGGATCATGTGCGTCAAACGTGATGAGGTTGGCAACGCCCATTGCAACAAGCTCCTGAAGCATAATAGCACAGTCGAGGGATTCTCTCGTCGATCTCTTGTGTTGTCTGCCCTCGTAGAGCATCGGCATGATAACCGTAATACGTCTTGCCTTACCTGCTATTGCGGCGATTATGCGCTTGAGATCGGCAAAATGGTCGTCAGGACTCATCGGAACGGTTTGACCGTACATACGGTATGTAACACCGTAGTTGAACATATCACAAATAATGTAAACGTCCTGTCCTCGCATAGAGTGGTGGATAAGACCTTTGCCTTCACCCGTTCCGAATCTCGGGCAAAGTGCCTCAACGAGATATGTGTCTTCGCTGGTGTGCCGTCTCCATTCTTTGAGATAGTTGTCGACCTGCTGGGCAAATGCCTCGCAGCCTCTCATTCCGATCACGCTTAACTCTGCAAACTGTGCGTCCTTCATTTTTTTCGAGCCTCCCAAATAATTGTCGTAAGTTTATTTGCTAAATTTTAAACGATTTCCTGTATGTTACAGAATCTTTCAAATGCACTGTCCCACGCTTCTCTGCTACGGGTGGGTTCATAATATTTAAGTTCGGTTGAATTAGCTATTACTTCTCGTGCCTCTGAAAGATTTGCTATCTCTCCTGCTGCGATTGCCTGCATTACGATATTACCCATTGCAGTAGCTTCTTCGGGCCCTGCACAAACCGGTAATCCGCATGCATCTGCAGTCATTTGAGAGAGGAACTTGTCCTTGGTTCCTCCGCCTACGACATTTATCATAGATGCTTTCTTACCTCTGAGGGTTTCAAGAGTTTCGACTGTATATCTGTACTTAAGCGCCAGCGATTCGTAGATACAACGAACGACCTCGCCGACAGTTTCGGGAACATGCTGACCGGTTAATCTGCAGAATTCGCGAATTTTCTCGGGCATGTTGCCGGGAGTGTTAAATGTGTGGTAGTCGGGATTAATGAGAGATGAAAAGGGCTTTGCTTCCTTTGCCCAGGCTTCCATTTGAGCGAAGCTGTACTCATTTCCCTCTCTCTTCCACTGTCTTCTCGATTCCTGAATTATCCAAAGACCCATTATGTTCTTGAGGAATCTTATAGTGCCCATTGCGCCGCCTTCATTTGTGAAATTGGCTATTCTTGTTTCATCGGTGATGAGCGGCTCATCTATCTCAGCGCCCATGAGAGACCATGTTCCGCTGGATATGTAAATGAAGTCTTTATTCTTTGCAGGGACAGAAATTACTGCACTTGCAGTATCGTGAGACGCAACATTAACGACCTTAATATTATTCTTTCCGACCTCGTCGTTGATTTGAGGAAGAAGACCACCCATGTCATTGCAAGGCATTACGAGAGGTGCGAAAAGCGAGCGGTCTATTCCAAGCTTGTCTGTAAGCTCATAGGCGAAAGCTCTCTTTTTAGCATCAAGGAGCATTCCGGTCGATGCGATTGTGTATTCAGTTGCCATTTTACCTGTCAGGAAATAGTTCAACAGGTCAGGAGTCATGAGCATCTTGTCGGCACGTTCAAATATAGAGGGGTCATCGCGTTTTTCTGCGGCAAGTTGATTGATAGTATTGAAATCAGCTGCCTGAATACCGGTAATTCTGTAAATTTCCTCGGGGGAAACGAATTGCTTTACATAGTCAGTAATATTTACTGTGCGCGTGTCACGGTAATGAGTGGGGTTAGCCATCATCCGTCCGTTCTTGTCAATCAGCGCATAGTCAACTCCCCATGTGTCGATACCCATTGACGTGATGTTTTCTTTGTCAATTACCGTTCTTGTAATCGAGTTTTTAATCTCAAAAAATATTCTGAGTATATCCCATGTGAACCTTCCGTTCACAAATACGGGATCGTTTGAAAATCGGTGATTCTCGCGCAATGTAAGTTTATTGCCGTCAAAAGCACCGATTATTCCTCTGCCGCTCGATGCGCCGAGGTCGATTGCGAGCATTTTAATTTCAGCCATAATTCCCTCCTGAAGATATATATTATATGCTAAATTTACTCATTATTTATTATATCATATTGTGTTGTAATTTGTATTAACAAAGTGTTAAAACCCACTTAAATATTAACTTTTTTTCGAAGATTTATTTCGACATTTTTCACCGTTTATTTTATCAAACATAAAATGTAATGAGACTCATGTCTTATTAATTGAGAGGACCGGGGATAGCGTGAAAGTTGCTTTCATCTACATGTGAAGAAAACTTTTTCACGCACGAATTTCGTAAGACAGAATTCACCGGTTGCTATTTGTGTTGCCGCAAAGCGGCAGAATGGAGAATATGATGTCAAGAAAATATACATTTGCGATTATCGGCGGGGACAGCAGGCAAGCGGTAGTCGCTAAAAAACTATTATCACTTGGGCATACGGTGAGAATTTTCGGACTTGACGCTTCGCTTGGAGATATTTCGGGCGCGGAAATAGTTTCATCCCTCGAAAAGGCTGTTATCGGATGTGATGTGATATTACTTCCCTTGCCCGTTACAAGAGATAATATCACTTTGAATTTTATCTCACCGAATGAAAACAAAACCGTATTACTTACAGATATACTAAAGGCCGCGGCAAATAAATCGGATACTTTGGTGCTGGGGGGGATGATTCCTGATAAAATGACGGATGACGCATTAAAGCATAGTGTAGAGATATTAGATTACTATGCAGTTGAATCGCTTCAAAAGAAAAATGCCTTGCCGAGCGCAGAAGGTGCTTTAATGGTGGCGATGCAAAATACGGACAAAAACATCGAGGGGATGAGGGTTCTTATCGGAGGATATGGAAGAATCGGTAAAATACTTGCCCGAAAGCTGAAAGCGCTTGGCGCGGATGTAACGGTTACAGCAAGAAGAGACGAGGTTCTCTGCGAAATTGCGATGTCGGGCTATAATGCCGTAAATACAAAAGACATAAAGACGCTGGCATGGGAATTTCATTCTTGTGATGTCGTGTTAAATACGGTTCCCGGGATGATTTTTTCAAAGCAGATAATTGAGGACGGCAAAGGCAAACCGCTGTATATTGAGATTGCTTCTTCACCGGGCGGAATCGATACGTGTGCCGCCAGAGAATCTGGGATACGGATAATATACGCTCATTCCCTTCCCGGAAAATACGCTCCGTTGAGCGCAGGCGAATATATATTTGAAACAGTGTATGAACTCTTGAAGGAAAGAGGTATGGATTTATGATAGGCTATGCTTTGTGTGCATCTTTTTGCACATTCGGTAATTCGATAAATGTATTGGAAAAACTCAAGCAAACATATAACGAAGTAGTTCCCATAATGAGTTTTAACGCATATTCTACCGACACAAGATTCGGAAATCATTCTGATTGGAATCAGCGAATCGAAAAAATATGCGAGAAAAAGATTATCAATACCATTACTGAAGCTGAGCCTTTAGGTCCCAAAACGCCGCTTGATGCACTTATTATTGCGCCGTGTACGGGAAATACACTTGCAAAAATTGCAAACGGAATAACCGACACCCCGGTTTGCATGGCGGCAAAGGCACATCTTCGCTCGGACAGACCGTTAGTAATTGCGCTTGCGTCAAATGATGCTATGAGTGCAAATCTCGGAAACATTGCCAAGCTGTTGACGAGAAAAAACATATATTTTGTCCCTATGGTTCAGGATGACCCTATAAAAAAACCACATTCACTGGTCGCCGATTTTTCATTGATTGAAGAAACTTTAGGCTCCGCCATGAGCGGAAAACAGGTAAGAAAACTGTTTCTGTAATAAAAAATAGCTGTCTTAAATGCGTCGGAAAAACGCACTTGAGACAGCTGCTTTTAGTTTACAGCACCTCTTCGGGTTTAAATGTGTATTTTGTGTTGCAGAAGCGACACTGAATTTCAAGTTTTTCGGGCTTGCCTTCTGCAATCTGTTCATCAAAAAGCTTTCTGAGTTCATCGGGGGCTAAAGATTTCAATGCCTTTTCCATTCGTTCTCTGGAGCAGGTGCAGAGATAATCGACGTCTATTTCATCAAAAAGATCATACTCTATTCCCTGCATTGCAAGAGCCATTATTTCTTCGTTCGACATTCCCTTTTCAAATAGTCTTGAAATATTAGAAAGAAGTGGAATATTTCTCTCGATTGCTGATATTGTATCGTCGTCCGCAAAGGGCAATAATTGAATGATTATTCCTCCTGCGGCTTTGCAAGAGAGGTCGGTATCAACAAGAACTCCAAGCGCGCAAACAGTAGGCACCTGCTCGCTTTGCGCGTAATAGGCGGTTATATCCTCCGCAATCTCACCCGAAACGAGTTCAATGGATCCGTTATAAGGATCTCCCTCGCCCATGTCTTTGATGATGTTCAAAAATCCTTTACCGACCGCTCCGCTTACATCGAGTTTCCCGTTATGCTTGAGCGGAATTTCAACATTGGGATTTTGAATATATCCCCTGACATTTCCAATGTAATCTCCCACAGCCAACACTCTTCCGGCGGGTCCGTCACCGTTTAATGATACAGTGATGGTATCCTCTCGGTCGCCGAGCATGCAACCCATCATTGATGTGACGGTTAATAGCCTTCCGAGAGTTGCGGTCGCTGTTGCCGATGTATTGTGATATTTTATTGCTTTATTAACGATTTCCGTTGAATTAATAACATGAATTCTCGCGCTTCCATCCTTTGTCATGGCGCGAAGTATTTTTGATCGTGACATTTTTTCTCCGTTTGTTTTTTATTTTTTTGCCTGTGCTACTATATACCAGCGTTCACAGGTATCACCGGGAGCCGAAAAATCATAGTCGGCATAAAATCCAAGCACCTCAAAACCGCACAACTCAAGGGCGTTCGTAAGCTCAGATTTTGTATAACATTTTTCGGTCTGTTCTTCGTCATCTCTTTCGTATTTTCCGTCGTCCGATTGCGTAAAGACCGAGAGATAAAAATTGCAGATTCCCGTAGTTTTGTCATACTCGTTCTGCCATCCGCAAAAAGCAGTAGCACCGTTTGAGTCGACGTCTTCAAAAATATAATGATTGTTGCCGTATATATTCTCAAATTTGTACGGAGTATTCACATCGAAAATAAACAGTCCGTCGGGATCGAGGTAATTGTGCGCACAGGAAAAGCATTTTTGCAAATCGAATGTGCTTGTAAGATAGTTTACACTGTCCAAACAACAGCATATTGCTCCGACAGTTCCGTACAATTCGAAATTACGCATATCCTGCTTAATAAACAGTATATCGCTTATGTTGTTATCGTATGCTTTGTCGCACGCTTGGAGCAACATTTCTTCGCTCATGTCGGCACCTATCATATCGTACCCGCGCTTGTGAAGCTCGAATGTCATTTTACCGGTTCCGCATGCCAAGTCAAGGATAAGTGACGGTTTGTTTTTGAGAAATTTATCAAAGCATTTTTCTATAAAATCTGCCCAGGCGGAATAGTCAATGTCGGAATTTATGTTATCGTAAACCGACGCAATCGCTTCATAACTCAAACTCATATTATACAAATTGCATCAATGCTTTTTTTCTTCGATTTCAAGCTTTTTAAGTACGTTAAGATATCCGCTGCTTCCGTATTTAAGACAATGGTTAACTCTGCTTATGGTAGCGGTACTGAGTCCGGTTTTTGCCGCAATTTCGGAATACACTATTCCGTCGGAAAGCATTTTTGCAGCTTTCAGCCTTCTTGACATCTCAAAGAGCTCGGATTTTGTACAGATATCCTCAAAAAAACTTTTACAATCTTCAATATTTTCAAGTGAAACAATGCTTTTGTAAAGAAATTCAATGTTTTCGTTGCTGTCGTTCTTCATAAATCTCCCTTGTCCGCTTGAGGCGGTTTTCAAAATAAATATTTAGAGTGACACTGCATCAAACTATGCTGTATACATTTTACCACTTTATGACACTAAAGTAAATAGATTTTGTAAAAAAATTTTTCCAACCCGATTAATTTTAATACCACTCGCAATTATTTAGCGGTGCTTTGTATCTTAAACAAGATGTTGATTTTCATAAATTAAATATTGACATTATGCGGATAATATTATATAATATAATTAGTTTGAAATATGATGATGTCGGATGAAAGGATATTGTTCATGACAGATATAAAAATTGGTAAAAAGATACGACTTTTAAGAAAGAATAACGATGTGACACAGGACAAGCTTGCCGCCTACCTCGGCGTAACTCCTCAGGCTGTGTCTCGTTGGGAATCCGAGATATGCTATCCCGATATAGAAACTCTTCCGCAGATAGCGGACTTTTTCGGTGTTGGTATGGATGAGCTTCTCTGCTACGATAGCGTTCAGAAGGAATCCAAGATTCGGGAATACATGAAAAACGCCGAGACACTATACGAAAATGAGAAACTCGGAGAATGTCTCGCGCTTCTCCGTGAGGCATATGCGGAAATTCCCTCTTCATTTGAAATTCAGCTTGAGCTTGCGAAAATACTTTCTGCCATCTCTGCTGAGGGTAATATCAGAAAAAATGACCTCATGGAAGCAATATCTCTATGCAATCACATTCTTGATTACTGTACCGATGATACACTTCGGGATGAAACGAAAAAGACAATGTGCGACATATATTCTCATCAACTTGATAACACACAGCAGGCACTTGAAATTGCCGAAAAGCTCCATAGCATGAGTTACAGCAAAGAGCTTGTGAAAGCAACGGTTCTTACGGGAAATGTTGCATTCAATCAGGCTCAGCTCAATATTATTGAATTTGCCGATAATCTCTGGTGGCACATATATAATATTGCCTGTGTTCCTGACATCTCCGAAGACAGGTATACTATCGATCAGAAGATTGAGATCATGCAGAGGGGCATTGCAATATTTGAAATAGTATTTGACGGTAATTATCTCTATTTCAACGACAGACTTGCCAATTCATACCGCCAGCTTGCCATGCTTTATCTTGCAAAAGGAGATAAGGAATCAGCACTTCTCTGCGTCGAGAGAATGGCGGAGCATGCGATAGCATTTGATTCTCTCCCCCGGAAAAGTACATATAATTCAGTGCTTATTAATACCATTGAGTTTGTCAATGAAAAAAACGATGATAATCAAACTCCCACTCTCTGTGAAAAGCTCCTCAGAGGAGGATTTTCAAACCGTATCTGGTCTTCTGTCAGAAACCATGAAAGATTTGTCAAAGCAGTTGCTTCAATGACGAAGACACAAGAGGAATAAAAAATGGATTTTCCTTTTGAGATAAAAACTGACTCGGTTGAGCGTACAGAGGAACTCGGAAATATGCTTTCGACTTTGATTTCCAGTGATGATGAACTTCCTCGGTTTGTTGCAATGTATGGCGACCTCGGAGTTGGTAAAACGGCGTTTGTGAGGGGATTTTGCAAGAATCTCTGTCCGAATTCAACCGTAAAATCGCCGACCTTTGCGCTTGTAAATGAATATAAGTGTGTACCGAATACACAGAACATAAAAAAGGTCTGTCATTTTGATATGTACAGGGTGACTGATGAGGATGACCTGTACTCGATTGGATACGACGATTATCTGAGAGACGATTATTTGTGCATAGCCGAATGGTGTGAGCTTATTCCATATGCTTTGCCCGATGAAAGAATAGAAGTCAAAATAGAAAAAACAGATTTAGTGAACGAAAGAAAGATAACAATAAAGCTTGTATTATGATGAAAGAAGAAATAAGGATTCTCGCGCTTGACAGCACCGCAGAGGTTTCAACCGTTGCAGTGTGTAAGGGAGAAAAACTCTTATCGGAAATAACGATAAATACAGGAAATACGCACTCTCAAACCTTACTTCCCGCGGTTGAGCAAGCGCTTAAGATGGCGGAGATAACCGTTAATGATATTGATGTATTTGCTTGCAGTACGGGTCCCGGCTCATTTACGGGAGTCAGAATCGGTGTTGCAACGATAAAAGGAATTGCTTACGGAAAGAATAAGACTTGCATATCGGTCTCAACACTTGAAGCACTCGCTTATAATCTTTTAGGACTTGACGGAGTAATTTGCCCCGTTATGAATGCGAGACGTTCTCAGGTATATAATGCACTCTTTGAGTGCAACGGCGCAAAACTTACGCGTATTTGCCCCGACAGAGCTATTTCCATATCTGAACTTGATGATGAGTTATCACAAAGCGAAAGCCCGATATATCTCTGCGGAGACGGATATGATATAACTCAAAAGGGCTTTGAAAAGACGAAAATTCGCCTTGTTCCCGTGAGATTCAGATATCAGAGTGCTTACAGTGTTGCGCAGATTGCACTTAAAAAATATGAGAATAACGAACAGTTGACCGATGCCGAGTTAGCTCCGATTTATCTCAGACCGTCACAGGCGGAAAGAGAAAGACAGGCAAAACTTGAAGGCAAAAATGTTTGAGAGGTATATTAACATGAATAAAATAATCATAGGTTGCGACCACGGCGGTTTGGAACTTAAAAATGCAATAATCAAACATTTGAATGACAGAAATATTGAAACCGTCGACGTCGGCACATACACGAGCGAGTCCTGTAACTATCCCGACTATGCAAAGGCGCTTTGCAAAAGAATACAAAGCGGCGAGTTTGAGCGAGGAATCCTCGTGTGCGGCACGGGAATCGGTATGTCCATTGCCGCGAACAAGCACAAAGGAATTCGCGCGGCGTGTTGCTCGGACACGTTCTCCGCAAGAATGACAAGGATGCACAATGACGCAAATGTTCTCTGCTTAGGCGGGCGAGTTGTCGGTGCGGGACTTGCGTGCGATATGGTGGATTTATTCGTTGACACGGATTTTCAGGGCGGAAGACACACGCAAAGAGTTGAGATGCTTTCGCAAATCGAGAAGGAAAATATATAATAATTGTTGAGGTGAAAAAAATGGCAGAGAGAAATGACGTTCCGCATAAGATAGCAGAGGTTATAAGAGCGGCGGCAGGCAAAAAAGAGAAAAAATATTTTACGTCAGCAATTATTCTTGCGGCAGGCTCGTCCACGCGAATGAACGGCGAGAGCAAGCAGTTTATCTGCCTTGACGGTATTCCGATCGTTGCAAGAACAGTCCTTGAGTTTGAAAAATCCCCTTGCATTGATGAGATTATCATAGTCGCAAAGAAGGAAGAAATCGACCTTTATGACGGTTTTGCCGAGAAATATTCAATCACAAAACCGCTCAAAATTGTTGAGGGCGGCGAGACGAGACAAGAGTCCGCACGGTTCGGAAGCGATGCGGTAAGCCCGAAGGCGAAATTTGTTGCGATACACGATGCGGCGAGATGTCTTATCACGCAGGATATGATATATAAGGTTTGCCACGGCGCATATCTTCATGAAGCCGCTATTCTTGCCATCAAGGCGGTCGATACCGTAAAGATAGGCGACAAAAATGCATTTATCGAGAACACACCGGAAAGAAAACTCACATGGCAGGCGCAAACTCCGCAGGTCTTTAAGACTAACGCATTCAGGGCAGCGGCATATGTTGCGAGAGACGAAAAGATCGAGGGAACCGACGATGCTTCCCTGCTTGAGCATATCAGAATACCCGTAAAGCTTATCGAGGGCAGCCGAGAGAACATAAAGATTACCGAGCCATGCGATATTTATTTTGCCGAGGCTGTGCTTCGCGCAAGAGCAGAGCTTGAAAAAAATGACGGTGAGGAATCGGCAAAATGAGAATAGGACACGGATACGATGTGCATAAGCTTGCAGAAGGCAGAAGATGTATAATCGGAGGTGTGGATATTCCTCATTCGCAGGGCCTTCTCGGTCATTCCGATGCCGACGTTCTTTTGCACGCTATCATGGATGCCGTGATAGGTGCCATGGCTCTTGGCGATATCGGACATCTTTTTCCGGACAACGACGCCGCATACAAGGATATCGACAGTATGATACTCTGCCGCAGGGTTGCAAAGGTTATGGATGATAACGGATACAAGATAGGTAATATTGATGCCACGGTTATTGCCCAAAAGCCAAAGCTTGCCCCGTATATCTTATCAATGAGAGATAACATTGCAAAGGTATTCAACACGGAGATTGAAAACGTGAGTGTAAAGGCGACGACTGAGGAAAAACTCGGTTTTACGGGTGCTGAACTCGGTATTGCCGCGCATGCGGTCTGTCTTTTGACTCAGAAATAAAAAATGCTGTTGCACTATTGCACAACAGCTATATTATCGCTCGGAACATACCGCAAAAAGAGATACATCCCATGCTTTAAACAAATAAAAAGGCTGTTCCTAAGCGTTGCCTTATATTATATGATATGACATTCTTCAACAAATTTCTACAAGAGAAAAGGAAAGATTATTTCCTTGGAAAGGAAAGAATATGATTTACGTTGCCCCTTCTCTGCTTGCTGCTGACTACTCATGTCTCGGCACCGAGATAAAAAAAGTTGAACAGGCAGGTGCGCAGTATCTTCATCTTGATATAATGGACGGAGCATTTGTTCCTAACATTTCATTCGGTCCGGAACTGATTTCGTCTATAAGAAAATGCACGAACATGATTTTCGACGTGCATTTGATGATAAAACGCCCCGAGAGATACATAGACCGTTTTGTAAAAGCCGGAGCGGATATAATCACGGTGCATTATGAGGCGTGTGAAAATCCCATGTCGGTGGTTCATCTCATACACTCTTATGAAATGAAAGCAGGGATTGCAATTTCTCCCAATACACCTGTCGAGCATCTTTTCCCACTTATTGAGCACATCGATATGGCACTCATAATGACGGTTGAGCCGGGATTTGGCGGTCAGTCACTCATTCCCGAGACGGTTGATAAGGTCGCAACGCTATATAAATACTGTTCGGAGCGCGGAATCAACCTCGATATAGAGGTCGATGGCGGAATAAACGCAGATAATGTCTCAATACTGACATCTGCAGGCGCAAATGTTATTGTTGCAGGCTCTGCAATATTTAAGGCAAAAAAGCCCAGAGCGGTCATCAACGCCATGAAATCCGGTGCGGCACAAGCTTTTTAATTACTACACATGCAAATAACAGAGGTATTGCTTCAAACGATTCAATACCTCTGCTTTTTGTTACTGCAAGTCAGCTGTTTTAAAATTGAAAATAACAGGCAACCCTTTTGCTTACGACTTTGTCCAGCCGTTAAATTCTGATACTTTGTATTCGGTTTCGCCGATATAGATGGTTTGTACGTCGGTTCCGGCAAATGCATCAGCCTTGATCTCAACTACCGGAAGACCGTAAATGTATGTCGGCACATATATCTCGGTGTCGGTACACTGACCCATGCCCATGAGGACATATCCTGTTGAATCTTCATTTAACATATAGGCAAGACCGATGCTTATTTTTGAGTCTTCAAATGCTCCGCACCCTGTGCAGCAACCGTGTTCGTAGTTATGCGATGGCTCTGTTACGACTCTCTCGGTTATGGCTGCAAAGCATCTTCCGCAATATGAATATGCGCATGTTCCTTCTGCAAAGCATGTTGCCTTAACTTCGGGTACCTCAACTACCAGGTGACCGTTAGGGCAATTCTGGGATGGATAGAATTCATAGTTATATGAGGGAGCGCTGATATATGTGGTTCCTCTTGAGGATATGGTTGACATAACCTCCATATCAAACACATCAATAAGTATTTGCGACGTCGAATTGATCGATTTCTTCAGAGAGGATGTGTAACCGTAAGACTCCAAATCGCCGTTTTCATCAAATACATACTTATATACGGGGTTGTCGATTATTCCGGGCATTTCAGATCCGGCAAGCCCCTCAATCAATTTGGTAAACTCTTCAGGGTCAAACGCAAGCTCAAGGTACATCTTTCCATCTGTGCCCTTGTAGAATACAACGTCCTTAAAGCTTGAGGGAGAAATTTCTATGGAAGAGGTATTAGCCGTCATAGAACCGTACCAATATTCCTTGGACATTGCCGCTTTAAACATTTTGTTGTAGGGGTCTAATCCGTAGTAATATCCGTCAACAAAATAGAAATAAGATGATATTGTAGACGGTGTTTCGCCGCTCATATAGTCTATCTCGGATTGACTGTAATAGAAATCATCTCCGTTTTGCTCTTGTTTCGTTATAATCTCCATTGAAAGGTAACCTGCGGCTGACGGATTACCCATCGCATTGGCGTATTCTGCCGCAATATATGCTTTTGAAGTTGAAGTCCAAGTATAATTCTTCAAATTGTGAGTAATGCTGTTCATTGCTTCAAGATATATCTCATAGGGTGTTTTGCCCTGATTGAAAATAGCCGTCAACTGAACGCTTGCGTCACCGAAGCAGGAGCTGTCCCATGTAGCAGACTGATTAAAGTCAAAACACTCTATTTTTTCAAGAGAAGAACATCCGTTAAACGCATTTTCTCCAACAGAGATGATAGTCTTCGGCACAACTATCTTCTTAACGCTTGTCATGCCCTCAAATGCGTTAGCCGCAATAGCAATAACAGGACATCCATTATAGGTGTCTGGAATGACAATGACTCTTCCGTCAAAGCCTTCTGCAACACCGGTAACAATATATTTAGTCGAATTTGACTTTCTGACAAATGAGTATGCCACAGTCGGTTCGTACACTTCGTATGTGAGTTCAGCGGTTATTTCGAGTGAGCATCCTTTGCACTTTCCATTTGAGTCGAATTCATGTCCGTTAGATGTCAAGGTATATTGGTTTTCAAGCACCTTTCCGCAATCCTTACATACTTTTCCCTCACTCATTCCCGTAGAGGAGCAGGTCGCCGGGAACCCGGGCAGGATCTCTACGTTGTGTCCGGCGGGGATAACCTCACTGTGAGTTATTATCTCATGGCAGAAAATACATTTTTGATCTCCCGTCGCTCCGTCTGTCGTGCATGTCTTCGGATAAGCCGTTCCTTCTACAACGACGGTCTTATGACCGGCAGGTATGACCTCACAGCCTGATGATACGTAATTGCAAACAGCGCACTTATATCCTTCGGTGCATCCGTCCGACGTGCATGTCGCCTCTATCTTTTCGATATAGACTAATTGGTGTCCTGCAGGAATGACCTGAGACTCCATTCTCGCGTATCCGCAATTTATGCAGACCTCGCCTGCTGTACGACCGTCTTCTGTACACGTTGCCTCTATCGCAACGATATCTTCAAAAACGTGGTCTCCATATATTGTCTGTTGCTCTTCCAAAGTCTCACCGCAAACAGTACAGTACTTGCCTTCGGTCAATCCGTTTTCTGTGCATGTGGCAGTAACACCCGGGATAATCTCAACAGTGTGTCCGAGCGGTTCAATTTGTTCGCTCTGCTTTACAACTTCACCGCATCTTCTACATACTTCCATTGCAGAATAACCGTATTCGGTACAAGTAGGTGCAACTTCTTCGCCTTCCGTATAAATGTCGTGTCCAATTGCATCTTCCCACTCTGTGGTATGGTATCCGCATTTGACACATCTCAAATGCTTATCTCCTCCGCGCGTACATGTTGCCTCTGAATACAGCAATTCATACTCATGCTCACAGTCGTTATATGCGTCATCCTTCCTACCGAACAAAAAGTCACATGAAACGAGGCAGCATAGCATAACTACGGCAACAATAGCTCCGGATAAAAATGTTAATAATCTTTTCATATCATTCTCCATTTCTAATAAATTTTGTGTCATTTTATTATGAGAACAGCTAATTTATTCCGAGAACCTGCAAATAGAGCAAAAAGCACCATGTAACACGGTGCCTTTTGCAAAAAAGAGTAATTATCTCTTCGAGAACTGAGGTGCACGACGTGCTGCCTTGAGTCCGTATTTCTTTCTTTCCTTCATACGAGGGTCTCTGGTGAGGAATCCCGCAGCCTTGAGGGCAGGACGGTAGGTCTCATCAGCTGTAACGAGAGCACGAGCAAGTCCGTGACGGATAGCACCTGCCTGACCGGAGATACCGCCGCCGTTTACGTTTGCAACGATGTCGAAGTTACCCATTGTGCCTGTTGCAGTGAAGGGCTGGTTGATGATGAGCTTAAGTGTCTCAAGACCGAAATACTCGTCAACATCCTTGCCGTTGATTGTTATATTGCCGTTACCGGGGTAAACTCTTACGCGAGCAACGGATTTCTTTCTTCTACCTGTTCCGTAGAAGTAGGGCTTTGCACTTGTATACATGACTTTACTTCCTTCCTTTCTTCAAATTAAAACTCGTAGGTCTCGGGCTTCTGAGCTGCGTGGTTATGAGCTTCGCCTGCGTAAACCTTGAGTCTGGTAGCTGCCGCTCTACCGAGAGAATTCTTGGGAAGCATTCCCTTTACTGCTGTTTCCATAGCAAACTCGGGCTTTTCAGCCATGATCTTCTTATACTGTACGCTCTTGAGACCGCCGATGTAACCGGAGTGTCTCTGATAGTATTTCTGCTCAAGCTTCTTTCCTGTAAGAACTGCCTTGCCGGCATTTACAATGATAACGAAGTTTCCGCAGTCAACGTGGGGTGTGAATTCGGGAGCGTTCTTTCCGCGGAGAAGGTCTGCTGCGACAACTGCGGTTCTGCCGAGAGGCTTACCTGCTGCGTCGATAACATACCATCTGCGGACAACTGCTTCTTTTTTCTGCATAAAAGTAGACATTTTGTTATCCTCCAAAAATATGTTCTTTATTAAACCTCGGATATTATACCACAAGGGAAAATGTTTGTCAATACCTTTTTCGAAATTTTTTTCGATTTTTCAATTTATCATATTAAAATCTTCTGTTTTCTCGTTTTTTCTCATTTTTTTATATTATTTGCTCGAAAACGTTTTTTAAATAATATGCAAAATACTTTTTTGTACCGATATTGTCCTCACATGTAATATTGGAGATGCCATTTTCATAAGTTTATATCGTAAGTCATAAAAAAACGGAGGAAAAACTCATAATGATAAATACATATATGCCTGAGGGTCTGATTATAGGCAGTGCGCAAAACCGTGAACTGCTATCAATGGGAAAAGCCGGACTTGAACGAGCTATGTCGCAGGGTATAATAATGGAAGGAAATGTTCTGCTTTGCGACAGTGAGCTGAATCTCCATGTAGATCTTCACGGAATAATCGGAATAATCCCTAAAAACGAGGTGTGTTATTCCCGAGACGGAGAAGAAATAAAAGATATTGCCGTAATTACCCGTGTAGGAAAATCGGTCTGTTTTAAAGTAATGTCCGTGGAGGAAAAACACGGCAAGACGGTAGCATATCTTTCAAGGCGGGAGGCACAAAAGGAATGTAAGCAAAACTATGTTGATGATCTCATTCCGGGAGACATAATCTGCTCTCGCGTCACACACCTTGAAAATTTCGGAGCGTTTGTTGACATTGGATGCGGAATCGTTTCCCTATTGTCGGTGGATTGCATATCGGTATCTAGATTTTCTCATCCAAAGGACAGACTTTACAGCGGGATGGTAATTAATACTGTTGTAAAGTTTATTGATTTTGAAAAGGATCGGATATTTGTTTCAATGCGTGAATTGCTCGGGACTTGGCAGGAAAACGCGCAACAGTTTTCGCCAGGTCAAACGGTTGCAGGGATAATAAGGAGTGTAGAAAACTATGGAGTTTTCGTTGAGCTTGCCCCTAATTTGGCAGGGCTTGCAGAATTACGCGACGACCTTCCCTTCTTGGGCGACAAAGAACTGGGTGGCAGGATGGCGGCGGTATACATAAAGAGCATAATCCCGGAAAGGATGAAGATAAAGCTGGTTTTAATTGATTCGTATAAAGGTGACCTTGCATCGCCGGGGTTGCGCTATTATATCGATTGTGATAAAACAAAGCACATGAATTATTGGCGTTATTCACCCCCCGGATGTAATAGAATAATTGAAACATGTTTTGAATAGATATTCTGTACCACTTTCCGGTATGAAATAAAGAAGCAGAGACTCTGACCCTGCGGTCAATGTCCCTGCTTTTTGACTTTTCATTAAGTTGTTATATGTTTATGAATATACATTCTCGTGTAGTCGCCGTCATCACCTCTGACATCGCAGAGATATTCCCACCCGTATCTTTCGTAAAAAGAGGTATGGTCGGTCACGAGATATAACGTGTCTATTCCCTTTTCCAGCATATCGATACAGGCGAAATTCAATAATGCCCCCGCTATCCCATTCCCTCTTTTATCCTTTTCAACATATACAGCACAAACATTTGGCGATAAATCTTTTCGCTCGTGAAAATCATTTTCGATAACGCCAAGTCCGCCGATAATTTTGTCATTCTCAATTGCAAG
>JBJDZM010000002.1:0-69647 GCA_051867975.1 Eubacteriales bacterium
TTTCGTACTCTGTATGTCCGTATTTCGTGCTGTTCTTGTCTATCTCGCTTAACATACAGAATCTCTCCGTGACCGTATTATCGCCTGATTTGTCGGCTGACGATGTCTGTCCCGATAAAGTTCCCGATACTATCTTATATTCAACCTTCTTTGATTCCCCCGAATCGCTGAACATGAGCATGACTATAACGACCGCTACTAAAATAAGTACCAGCGCTATATAGACGATAATTGCGGGTCCTGATGTAAGCAATGATATAAATGTATTGTCTTGGGCAGCCACTGTATCTCCTATCGCCTGATTGACGAGCGAGTGGATATTGTTAAACATTGTGTATAACTCCTTAGGTTACATAAAAGTATCTCTATTGTGATGTGCGAGAAATTACTCCTCCGTTTCAACAGCTTCCTCTGTATTTACGGATTCTTCGGGTTCAACAGTTTCTTCTGTTTCAACAGACTCTTCTGCTTCGACAGACTCTTCTGTCTCGGCGCTTTCTTCTGTTTCCGAGTTGTCTTCTGTCTCGGTGACTTTGTCTATCCAATCAGGTCTTTCACCTTCAGCTTCCCCTGCTGTCTCTGCAAGACCTGCAGTCTGCTCTGCGGTAATTCTCTCGGCTTTGGCTCTTTCAGCAGCTATTTTGTCCGCCTCAGCCTTCTCTGCGGCGAGACGATCTTCCTCCAACCTGCGTGCTTTTTCCTCTGCTCTCGCGGATGCAAGCTCACATTCATAAATGAGTTCCTTGCACGCATTTGCGCGTTCTTCTCCGAGAATCACCTCGATGGTATCGGATAGGTTGCGGTCATCCGGAGCGAGCCTGTTTTTGAGTGCAGATACCATTGCAGGAACGAGCTTTGCGGCTATCGCTTCGTCAATCGCAGCATCACGGTCTCCGCCGCACGCCATAAATACATGTGCGTACCTTTCAAGGCAGAGCCACATCTTGTTTCCAATCTTGAATTGGGTGTGGGTGGAAACGTACTCTTCAATATGGTCAATCTTCTTCCAGGTGTCCTCGTCAATGACGAATTTTGCCGATGACTTTTCAACAAGATAATCAAGCTGATAAAAACTGAACGGATGAACATAAGAGTGTGAATCCGACGGCTCACATGGCAAAATTTCAATAGAACCGACTGTCGCGATCTCGGCAACGTAGTCGGGGAGCTTGTCTGCACTCTCACCCTCTGCAAGATTCAAAACAAACCATACATTGGGCGGTAGGTAAACTGTTGTCTCCACATGTCTGTCGTCAACTACCGGGACATAGCATGCGCCGAGAGGATTCTTCGCGTAATTAACGAAGGGATTAAAATACATAGACAGATTCTCGGCTACAACACCTGTCATTGCTGCAATGTGAATGTGCTGAGGAACCTTTACGGCGGCTTCTATTGCATAACCGAATTGAGTTTGAGTTTTTGTTCCGTTACTGTCCGATCCGAACAGAACGTGACTGCTGTCGATGTATGTATCGTCGACTTTATCAATAAACGGAGATGTTTCAAGGTAGTTTGAAAGCACAAGGATCAACTTCTCAAAGTCCTCTTGTACCATTGGGTTCAAAACCAACAAACGCGATGCCGAAAGTGATGCAAAAATCCTTCTGGACGCATCAAGTGATATTTTAACGCCTCTCTCATAAGCGAAGGTCTCAAAATCATGCGCCGCAAGCTCAAACGATTGTTCCTTGTCGATGTATGCAAAATTGGTGGTGTCTGTATCGGCTATGCGAATATCCGCCTGATGAGCAACATTTTCCGAGAGGATATCAAACTCGTCTGCAAACATTTTGTTCGCAGAATACGTGGAGATCTGCTCTGCTTCGTTGAAGTTCTCCTGATTGAGCTTGTCAATATTGTTTTTTTCCTCGGCATCTATACGCGAACGGCGAATTGCCTCGACAATAAAGAATACTATTCCCAAGCCCGCCAAAAGGATCGAGAACCAATCGAGGAATCCCGTATTGAAGCCCTCAAAGAAACAGTACATTTTTAAGATAAGCGCCATACACAGAGCAAGTGCCCCGGCGGCGAGATTAAATATAGACCTTTTCATGGTTGGAATTGCAGCCTCCAGTTTAAAATTGTCTTTTGAGATATTGGATATTGAATGTATATAATCGCTTAAATATTCATGGTCATTTAAGATATCCCCGTCAAAACACGTTATCTGACCTTGAAGTCTTATATCTTGAATCGATGCGCCGACATATACGGTATAATCTCCGAATTCTTTTGCGTAAACATCCTTTGTTGAGTCATACACCTCGGGGATCTCAAACGTAAGCGTGACTTCCTTTTTCTCTTTCGGTCCTAAGTGAACTTTTGCAAACGCGCAAAGCTCTCTTTTAGCTCTTATCACGCCGGGATCGTTTTTTCCGATGTATACCTGTACGATTTCATTTCCGGCACGGTTTCCGCGGTTCTTTACCGTAAAGCTTGCCGAATTTTCTGTCAATTTCAGATCGGCGTAGTCAAATTTAGTATATCCGAGACCGTGACCGAAAGGAAATTCCTTGCCTTCTCCTGCCGTGTCATAGTAACGGTAGCCTATAAACGAAGCTGTTTTTATGCCGTCACGTTCGCGGCAGGTCTTATACTTTATGTATTCTCTGTCCGTGTTTGTATATACCGTCGATGCGAGCTTTCCGCAAGGATTGAAGTCACCCGATATAAGCATTGCCAAGGCGCTAGCGGAATCGGCAAGATCTATCGGAAGTTGCATTATGGCGGCGCAATTGTCGGTCAGCACGATATCAACACATGCCTCGGGAGGCGTTATCGCCACTATTTTGTGCCTGAGTGCCGAAAGCTTGCTCAAAAGCTCCTGCTGGTTTGCGGGGATGGAGATCGTTTTTGTCTTGTAAGATGACTTTTCCCGTTTCTCACCGAGCCCGAGAAACAGAAGAACAACATCTGCCTCGCGCGCAAGATTTATCGCCGCCAAAATAAGTTCCGAGCTTCTGTCGCATTCTATATCATATCCGCGGCTGAATCCGATAAACTTATTGCCCTTTGACTCGATATATGTCTTTAACTCTTCGATAAATCCCGAATTTTTCTCGTGAACTATATCACCTATCGCACATACCCTCAAATGACCGCCAAGCGGAAGCAATGAGTGTGAGTTCTTAAGCAACACTGCGGATTCAAGCACCGCGCGCAGACAAATTTCACTGTCACATGAATTGCCGACCGCTACGCCATCCGATTTTTGTTTGATTGCAAACAAAAAATCGAGCATGACGTCAACCGTCTCGTCGAGTGTCTCAGGCGAGATTGCCTTTCCGAGAAGCACCTCGTCATTAAGGTTTTCGACGGTCGAGGTTCCGTGTTCAATATTACTCTGAAGTTTCTTATAGTTGTTAAGTGCGGTTTCGAGCGTCGGCGAAGAGCCGTTGATAAGGGATGCGCGGTGCTGAAGGTACGGAACGGTTTTTTCTGCCGGAGATTTATTGTACACGGCGTGTTTCCCTCGGCAGATTTCTCCGCTTTCAATCTGCTTTAAAAGTGAGAAGTTCACCTCGCTGTACTCTCCGTCCGAAATGTCTTTTTCGGGAATAACCGCAATACTTTCGGTCTTATCGGCGATATTTGAAAAGGGGCGGACAATGAATTCCCGAAGGAATCTCTTGTCGGGGGATCTGTCCAAAAACTCGACCTCGTCTTTCTTGATTCCGAATCCGTCAATTCCGCAAGCGACTTTCTCATTATCTGCCGCGTCAACATATGCTTTTGAGACAGACATCGCAAGCATCGGGTCTTCGGAGAGTGCCGTACGGTATGGATTTATCTTTGCCATGGGACGGGGGATCTCAACGAAATTTACCCCATTCTGCTTTGCCCTTGCCGCAGATAGTCCTGCGACTTTTGAGATAAGCGGAATATTCCATGTATTTACCATCGCTGCGGGGGATGGAAGATCGTCATAGCAGAAGTCCTCTATATCTCCCACGCTGAGCTTCGGGATGCCAAGCTCATTTTGAAGCTCGTCCGGCAGGTTTCCAATATCGGTCAGCAAGGTTATCTTGTCCCGCTCTGATAATTGGCTGATTATGTCATTATGTTTAAGCATATTTATCTCCATGCCGCCATTGGCGGCGCAAATATTGTCGGTGTTTTGCCTTGGCAAAAAACTAATTTAAAAACGCATACTTATCTGCATGAAATCGGCAGACACAGCGCCTTATTATATGATTTGCTTGTAAATGCCCGGCTCTCTGTCTTCGTAGAGAGAGTAGTCTGTCTCAGCCTCTTGTTCAAGCTTTTCTCTCTCATCAAGAATTGCATCAATATACGTGTATAATACATATGCAACGTTCAAAGCAAGCATCAATATGAGCATCACGGTTGCGAGAAAAATCGAAAGACGCGGTCTTTCAAAGCTTCTTCTTGTTACAGAGAAGGCTTTGTGTATCGATTTTTTTGCGGGAGTGCCTGAGATCAGAGCTTGCGGCGGAAGGTCAACGCGAACGGCAACTCTGCCGCCGCAAACCGTGTAGATGTAGTTTTCCGAACGTACAGAGGTAAAAACGACCTTAAAGTCACTGCAGTACTCACTTACTACGATTCCATTGTCGTACGCATAGCTTTGCCCCGGTCTGATATCAAGCTTTGAGCAGTTTATCTCAATGTGGCCGAGATCCTCGCCTGAGGAGTTTATTTGTATCAATGTAAATGACATTGAATTAACGACGTAATCCGCATAATTTGTAAAGCGTAAAAACAAGCATTTTTTTCCTTGGCTGCGAGTGAATATGTAGTCTTTTACGGCTATAAAATCGTCAATTTGGGAGTAACCGTAATTGCCCTTTGAAATGATTTGATTTTCCTGTGTCATTTTATCCTCCGCACAGATTTCTTTGAAATCCTTTTAGAGTTGATGTGGGATTTTATGCTTGATTCACCGTGAATGTAAAGAGCACACATAACAAAAGCATAAATTGCACCCAAACCTGCACCTATGATAAACGGTACAAAATTGTTTGGCTGTCTGTATAAGAACGGCAGATTAACAAGTGAATCCCAAAGTATCATCGTTGCGTTTTTTATCACCAATGAAATTATGGCACTCAATATGGCAGAGCATGCGATGTATGTAAATACGCTTGCTTTAGAGAAGATTACCTTGTCTCTGTCCTTTATCATGATGCCGTTTACCTCTTTAAGAATAAGGTTCACATATGATGTCTTCGAGGGGAGAATGACGGCTTTGGTATATCCCGCATCGGTTATCATCTCCTCGACATCGATGATATCAAGTATTTTTTCATTTGCATCTATCGGAATTACGGTGTATCTTACGCTTGTAACTCGGGTATTGAGCTTGCACTTGATAAATTTATCTCCGCTGTTCTCGGACAAAATATACTGTTGAAGATATTTTCTTATTTTTATTTGCGGCTCATATACTATCGCGCGGCCATTGTCGTATGTATATTTTTTTATTCCTCTGCTTCGCGGTTCGGCGTTTGCCTTGCTCGGACGCAGAAATATTTTGGGAAACGCACACGCTGACACAAAGATAAACAGCAGTATGCCGGATATTGCTATCAATGCAAGCGACAGATAACGTATAATGTCAATAATCATGTTTTCTCCTATGATCGTTTATTTCGAAAGCATAAAGCGGATTTAGTTTCTTGTGTTGTATCTGCTTATCAGCTCGCTTATATCCTGCGCGGTCACTTCTCCCGATTCGGATGAATTGAGTTCATTCAAAAGTTCTTGTGCCACCGCCTCGGCAACCGAATCGGGGACGTCGATGTTATATTCGGATATGTATTTTTGTGCATATGTTGTCATCACCGCGACTTTTTCCTCATTTGACCCATAGCCTCGGCTGTTTACCGTTTTAATGGCACTTGCAATGTTTGTCATAAGCGCATTGTAGTTTTCAATTCCTATTGTTTCAATCGAAATACTGTCTGCGATTGCCGACATGGCTATTGAAGAAACGTTTATTCCGCTCATGTACGGGTTTGCGGCAAGGACTGCGTTGACCTTTTCGATTATTCTTGATTCATCGACAAATGCAACAAGCTCGGAATAATTTGAGACATCAACATCTGTGATGTCACTTTCAAGAATAATTGCGTAAAGACTTATCAGCGTGTTCAAATTCATATTTATACTCTTCTCATCGGTTTGCGTGCATGCCGTCAGCACCCGGTCAATAGCACCGTCAACCACCGGGTGCACGTGCGGTTTTGAGAGCCCCATGAATATCTTGCCCTCAAGCCAAGCGTTTGAACATGTAGACAGAACATCCGCGGCAAAATAATGAACTATCTCCACATCCTGTATGTGGTCACCGAGCGCATAAAGTGCATCAACATCTTCCTTACCGAGAGTCCCGTTGTTTTGGATTGACTGAGATAAAGATGAAAAATCGTCCATAATAAGCTTTGCTGCATCAAGCTCATTTGAGATATATACCCTGTCATTGTTTACATCTGCACAAGCGCTTGCATGGTACAATTGCTTGCCGCCAAACTGATAGAAGGTGTTTCCGACAACATCTTTCGTAATGCTATCCGAATTCTTTATTAAATCCGAGATACGTTCGTCCCCTATGGCGTATTTCGACAATATGCCGGGCGATGATGCCTCTGCAATGTTGGCGATCTTTACGGCGGTTTCGACGGTTCCCATAAGCGGAGATATCGCAAGCATGCATATCATGAATGAACTGAGTCCTCCGATGACGCCTGATATAACCTTTTCGTATTTTCTGTACCATGATTCCTTTTCTTTTGCGTATCCGGGATCACTGCTGTTTTTCTTGATTATCGTTCTGCATGCTAAATTTATGACCATGCGACATAGTCTCCTGAATACGAAGAACATAATAACGAACAACAGCGTATTGAGCAATGCCGTGCATGCTATGATCAAAACCGTACCGATGGACGGTAACTGTTTTGTCATGGAAATATAAGTCGGATTGTTTTCCGCAATCGCCGAGAAAACAGCGGTCACTATCGTTCCGGAGATTGCAGGTGAGATAACGATTGACAGTATTATGCTTATGATGCTTGAGCCGAAAGCCAAGAGCGATTTGTTGAGTCCCCTGTTGATATATCGGTATATTTCAATCGCAGTAATTGCTATGAAAAATATAATCAGTCCAATTGACAGCAATGAAAATGACATGACTGCGTCCTTTCTCATTTTTAAAAGGTTTTTACACATATGATCTGCATCTGTGTACCATTAATTACATTTAATTATATTCTACCACTTTGTCACGAGGATTTCAATTGTTTTTGGTAATTATGTGCTTGTTTTGTAAATATTTGGAACAATGCACAACAAAATATATAAAAAATTGTATGAAAACACAAGTTATAAATAAAAATTCGGTGTTTATGGCAGTGTACGCAAACACACTGCAAAAACACCGGGTTTTTTATAAATGTCATCTTTTTTGCCGATAATTTATTGAAAAATTAATAATTTGGTGGTAAAATAGTGTCATAACAGAAAGGAGAGTCCCATGTTTTACTCAATTCCTCAAACAAAGATGCTTTCAGCAGCACAAAACAGCCTCTCGCCGTCCTCAAAGCCGAGAAGCATTTTCATGGAAATTTTAATTTTTTTGCTCGTCACGATGATAATATCCGTACCGCAGAGCATGATTACATCGGTAGTAATGTCGGTGATGATGTTTTTTGACGGGGAATATATGGCGGTCATGGAGTCTATGATAAACAGCGGCGTTATCGACTATAATGCGATAACCGAGCTGACTCTTGATTTTATGAACCGTATTCCTTCGGAGATATACATTATCATTCTTGCTTCGTCGGGACTTATGATAGTCGGCGGAATCATCTACTGCGTATGTATTGAAAAGCGTTCGCTTTTCTCAATGGGCTTTAATAAGCGCGCATTTTTGCCCGAATATCTCATCGGAGCGGCAGTCGGCGCCGTGATGATATCACTCCCTGCGCTCGTCAGTGTTTTGACGGGTGCGGCAACGCTTACGTTTAATGCGAATGTAAATCCCTTGATAATTATTCTTTTCTTCTTGGCATTTGTTCTTCAGGCGATGGGAGAAGAAGTGCTTTTCAGAGGATATCTTCTCAACACACTCTCGCGCAGGACTCATGTCTGGGTTGCAATAATTTTGAGTTCTCTCATGTTCGCATTAATGCATTTATCAAACGCCAACTTCGGAATAATTCCCTTCATCAATATCACGCTCTTCGGCATCTTCGCGGCGGTGTATATGCTCAAACGCGGAAGCATATGGGGAGTTGCCGCAATTCATACCGTCTGGAACTTCATGCAGGGCAATATCTTCGGCTTTAGTGTGAGCGGAAATCCTAAGCTTAACAGCGTTTTTGATGCAACGCTCGGAGAAGTCGGCTCGATTTTGAGCGGCGGAGAATTCGGACTTGAAGGCGGACTCGGAGCTACGGTAGTATTGCTTATCGCGCTCGTTGTTGTGCTTGCCATGCCCGCAAAGGAGAGCGAGCTCGACCTGCCCGAGACCGAGCAACCTTGATATCAACGCCTCTCATCCCCGAGAAAGGCGGTCAGAATCGCTTATGGATACCCCATGAAAAGTCCTTGAAAAGAAAACAAAGGCTGCCGCGCTATTGCGCGACAGCCCCCTTTTTAAATTCAAATTACTTTACAGAACCTGCACCGAGCGAATTCTCGTAAGATTCGATCATCTTCTTAACCATCTGACCGCCAATGCTGCCTGCCTGACGAGATGTGAGGTCACCGTTGTAACCCTGGTTGAGATTTACTCCAACTTCGCTTGCTGCCTGCATCTTGAACTGCTCAAGAGCCTTCTTAGCATTCTTGTTTGCCATAATTGTTCTCCTTGAAGTCCGTACACATAAACGGAAATATCTGTCCGTCCCATGCGACGGCTGTTTTTCATAAAATAATATCTATATTGAATCGAGCCTGCAACGCGGACATTTTGTAAGATAAAACACATGCCGCGCTGCAGAATTATCATTATCCTGCTCGCTTCGCCTGCGCTTTTTCTTTGTCTGAATTGCATCTCTGCTATTATTCTGCCGCGATGCTTTTTTTATATGTATGGAAAAATGAGGAAGAATTTTTATGACAATTTTTTTGTTGTTTTAATGCTTTGATGAACCCTCAACCTCCGGATACGGGACGAAGTCGTTTTTTACAACCTCACGAAAATATTTGTTCATCTCCGCCTTGCAGTCATCGGGTATCACGATTTTGTTTCTCAAATCTTCAACTGAATCATTATCAATCGTTCTTGCCAAAAACTCAATTATCAGTTGTTGAAAGATCTCCCGATCTGTTTCAATGTCTGTTTGCTTCTTTTTCATTTCTACTTCTCCTTTTTGATATATTGATATCAGATTTAATGTGTTATTAATTTGATTATACCATATATTATATTGCATTGCAATAGATGAACAAGATTTTATGGTGCATTTTTTATATCGTGTAAGATAGAATATTATATAGAATGTGTTTGTCGGGGGATGAATATGTACTATATGGATGAAAAAGATTTTGCATTGCGACTTTCGAGACTCAGAGAGAAAAAGGGTGTGTCGGCACGTGAAATGAGTCTGGACATTGGACAGAACGCCAATTATATTAACAGTATTGAAATCGGAAAAGCCAATCCTTCACTTGAAGTGTTTTTCTACATCTGCGATTATTTACAGGTCACGCCGAGTCAATTCTTCGACCTTGAGAATAAAAATCCGACAAAGCTCGACTCAATAATAAGCGACCTCAAAAAGCTCGACGACCGCCAGCTTGATAACATCGCCATGCTCGTCAAAGGGCTTATAAAAAAGTAAGCAAACGCTCTCAGATTGATGACAAAGTTCATATTCAATAGAACATTGCATATTGGTAATCGATAGTCCGCTTTTTCTTTGACAGCGCAGGCGCAAAGAAAAAGCTTGGCAAAAAGAAGACGCCGTAAGGAAATTTCGCCGTTGCGACGGCGACAAGGGCTATGCGCCCTTGACTGCACCGCCTTTTGAAAAAGGCGGGCGAAAACTTCCCTGAGACATCGCCGTGGGGTTTGTCAGCAGTCTGTAAGCAAAAGCTCTGATTTTAAACGATGGCATTACACGAAAAAAAGACAGCTTTCAAAGCCGCTGCGGCTTGATTACTGTCCTTTTTTACTTATATTTTTACAAAATTTTCAGTCGGAACCGGATATTTTCTCCCTCACACATCCGCGTCGTCATCACAGCAACAATCAAAGTCGAAATCCACATAATGTGCAATCAGCCTTGCTCTGAATCTTCTCTCGTTGCAGATTGAGGTCGTACTGCCCGACACGTCAAGGTCCTCGGGAAGCACGAACTTGATACAACGAACCAGCACGTCACGGCAACTGTCACTTGTGTGAGCCGGTATCGTCATGGTCTTCATGCCTCGCTTATGCTCCACGTCATACGTGTCAAGCTCGCTGAGCAACACAGCTAACGCCACGCGCCTGTTTGGGCAGACGTTCTGCAAGGTCACGTCTATCTGCACGATACGTCCAAGCGAATCCATCACAAGGTCGCCTGCGTCAAATTCAACGGTGTCCGAGCAACCGTCCACACTCAAATCAACCTCTACGGGGCAACCCTCGGGACACACGTCAACACCGCAGTCGACCTCAATGGTGGGAGATGGGAAGACAACACGGTTACATTCGGCATCGTGATATTCGATAGATTCGTTGACCTCGACCGTACCCTCGCAGGGACCTGAGTGCGTGACGGTAAACTCAAACGTCGCTCCCTCACTTGCCTTAACGCCAAGCTCGTCAATCTTCCATATTACCGTGTTGGTTCCCGACGTGCTTGCCGTTCCCTTGGAGGGCGACGTTATCTCGGTTATCTTGAAGCACGGAGCGACAGTATCCTTTATCACAATATCGGTAGCACCCGGCTTTGCAATATTCTGCGCCAAATCTCTGAATAACTTTTCAAGTTCCTCGTCGTCGGGCGTGATTGCCACGTACGCCGAGTCGGGGTCTGAACTCCATGCGTTCAGCGCATTTTCATCAAGACCTCCGTTGCCCGAAAGCCCGATGCAGTATATGACGACTCCCTGCGATTTTGCAAGAGTTGCCACCGCGTTTGCATCTCCGCCGGTGGTAGTCTTGCCGTCGGTAAACATAACCATTACCTTTGCATTGGTCGACGAGGGGTCGAACAGGTCAAGTGCTTTTCGGAAGGCATCCTCATGGTTGGTAAAGCCTTCCGAGGACAGCGCATCAACCGCATTCTTCAAATCAGCAACCGAGGTGATGAGCTGTGTGTCTTGCGTTGCAGTCGTTGCAAAACTGACGATTCCGATACGGCTTCCGTGTCCTATATTGCCGTCCTTAGCGCTGTCGGTCGCCTCGTCGATAATGTCAATAAACGCCTTCGCACCGCTCTTCAGATTTGCGAGAGGTCTGCCCGACATACTTCCCGAGCGGTCGAGAATCAGGACGATATCGGTGGGGTTTGTTGTGATATCGGGAGTTGCCGTCAGCGATAGTTTTACCTTGAAGGAGCCGCCGCACTCAATTTGCGTTGCGCTCAGCTCCTTATTGGAGTTTGTTACACCCATATAAATCTTCCTTTCCGAGTCACTTATAAATATCAGACTCTTTACATTGTATGTCGGATTGGAACAGTCGGTGTATAAAAAAGCAGAAAGGGGCATCGTAAGCCCCTTTCAAAGTATTCAGTTGTAAAACGCGTGATTTCCTATCGTAAACACATATTCCCTGTTGTTCACTACCCATGACCCCGAAGAATATTTCGGGTTGAGGAAATACAAAATGCTGTTCGACACGGAATATCCTTCAAGACATATCTTCGCCGCAATAATGCTCTCCGCTGTCGCCGCCTGATATATAGTTCCGTTTGCAACAGGCGTGAACTGCGTGCCGTTCTTTCTGTCAAATATTACACCGTATATCGTGTTCGGGAACTGCTTTGAGCGGACACGGTTCAATACAACATTTCCAACTGCAATTTTGCCCTGAAGGCTCTCGCCTCTCGCCTCGGCTGAGATTATCTTTGCAAGCCAATATACCTCGTCGTCACGGTAGACCTGCGAAGCACTCTTCAGCAGCCTCGTATCTCCCGAGCGAACACTGTACGCGCCCTGTGAATCACGGCTTGCGTAACAGTTGAGCGCCTTGACAAGCGGTTCTATCGGAACGTACATCTCGCCGTATATCTCCATAACACGGCTCACCGTGTAAAAGTATCTGCCGTTTGCCGATATGTAAAGATTGTTTTCGACCGCCGTTATCTCAAGATTTTCGCCTGAAATCCTGCCCACGGTCAAATTTCCGCTTTCGTTCGTGGAATAAGTAAATACTCCGAGCCAATCGGCAAATCTGTTCATCGGAACGTATGTAACTCCGTTAATTACAAATACTCTTCCTTCAAGAACCCTTCTTCCGTTTACAACAACTCCGGTTCTTGACGCTCCTGCCGGCAGTGAGTACCCTATTGCCTCACCCGAGCGAGCCATGGTGTTTTCATAACACAATTCTCCGCTCTCATAAATCTCTGCCTGTGTCGCTCCGACTCCTACTGTCAGCAGAACGCTTAGCGACATTATCACTGCCGATCCGAATGCAGTGATCTTGACAATTCTCTTTCTGTTTCTTGTCATTTTTTTCTCCTTTCTTTTCTGGCGATACGTTATTTTACCATATTTCCACTAACCTCTTCAACCCTCAAAATATTCCTATGAAGGAAATATATAGCAAAAAAGGTGCAAAACACGCCTTTTATGCATTGATTTTCCTTTATTTACATATTTTACATACATTTACAATGCAAAAAATATGAAACGAAACTCAAAATAATATTGACACTTCAAGTTTTGCATTTTCTAATTCTTCTTTTAATAATAAAACGGTGAAGCCATGAAAACTATAAAATATATTGCTCGCCGCGCACTTCCGCTTTTTCGATGGAAACGATGCCGTGTTCACCCCTTAGCGTTGGCGTGAGGCGAAATAATCGGGGAGAGGACATTTTTCATAAGTCGCTCTCCCCTAAATCTACATACTCAAAAACTTTTAATAAAAGTGTTGACAATTTAATTTTCTTATGATATAATCATCTAAACGCTATGACCGAAAGAAGTAGAAAGCCATACCCAAAAACAGAAAGTTGCCGGTTGATGAGAGGCGCATGACGGCGGTTTTCAAATACATTCGCGAGCGTTGCCCCCGAAGGAGTGCGAGTAGGCGGCAACGGGTTCGACCGTTATATCGACGGGACTTTATGAGTCTTTAAGGTGTTTGAAGCGATTTAGACACGAAACAAGGTGGTACCGCGGAGAAATTCGTCCTTGCTCATTTTGGGCAAGGACTTTATTTTTTGTCCGTACCGCAAACGTAACCGGTTAAATAAGCTCCGCACAGAATGTTGAGCCTTGTATTTTTAAAGTTATTGGGCGACTTTTTTCAATAAACCGCAAAAAATCGAAAGGAAAACTTATTTTATGAAAATTTACGAAGAACTCGTCGCGCGCGGGCTTATCGCGCAGGTGACAAACGAAGAAGAAATCAGAAATATGATCAACGAGGGCAAAGCGACCTTCTACATCGGCTTTGACCCAACCGCCGACTCGCTTCACGTCGGTCACTTCATGGCACTCTGTCTTATGAAGAGACTTCAAATGGCAGGCAATAAGCCCGTCGTGCTTATCGGCGGCGGTACTGCCATGGTCGGAGACCCCTCGGGGCGAACCGACATGAGACAGATGATGACTGCCGAGACGATTGCGCATAACTGCAACTGCTTCAAAAAGCAGATGGAAAGATTCATCGACTTCGGTGAGGGCAAGGCAATTATGGTCAACAACGCCGATTGGTTGCTCGGACTCAACTACGTCGACGTTCTCCGCGACGTCGGAGCATGCTTCTCGGTAAACCGTATGCTCACCGCCGAATGTTACAAGCAGAGAATGGAAAAAGGCCTTTCCTTCCTTGAATTTAACTACATGATAATGCAGTCATACGACTTCTATCACCTCTTTAAGGAATACGGCTGTAATATGCAGTTCGGCGGCGATGACCAGTGGTCGAATATGCTCGGCGGCACCGAGCTTATCCGCCGTAAGCTCGGCAAGGACGCGCATGCCATGACCATCACCCTGCTGCTCAACTCCGAGGGCAAGAAGATGGGCAAGACCGCTTCGGGCGCAGTCTGGCTCGACCCCGAAAAAACCTCTCCCTACGATTTCTACCAATATTGGAGAAACGTCGCCGATGCCGACGTACTCAAATGTATCCGTATGCTGACCTTCCTTCCCCTCGAAGAGATCAACGCCATGGATTCATGGGAAGGCGCAAAACTTAACACCGCCAAAGAAATTCTCGCATACGAGCTCACAAAACTCGTCCACGGCGAGGAAGAGGCAAATAAAGCCCAAGCCCAGGCAAAAGCCCTGTTCGGCGCAGGCGGCGAAGCCGATGCCCCGACAGCGCAAATGCTCGACGAGGATTTCTACATCGAAGATAAAACCGATATTCTCACAATGCTCGTCCGCTCCGGACTCTGTAAATCCAAATCCGAAGCCCGCCAGGCAGTGCAGCAGGGCGGCGTCTCGGTCGACGGCGAGAAAATCACCGATATCAAAACCTTCTACTCAAAATCCGACCTTTCGGACGGCAAACTCCTCCGCAAGGGCAAGAAGACTTATATGAAAGTTGTTTTTTAAGGGATGGTGATTGCAGGGGGAGAGGGTGCCTTTTTGAAAAAAGGGCACCCTCTCCCCCTGCACCCCCTCTCCCTTCAAAAACTTTCAATAAATGGGCTGGTTTGTAAACAAAGTTTCTCTGCAAAACCGCAGGCTAATCTAACTTCAACTTGGAGAAACATCGACATCAAATGTCCTTCATCGGTTGGGTTTAACACGTCCCCAGCGCGAAAAACAATTGAAAAGGGACTCGGACTCCTCGCACAGCGAGGAGCGGTTTGCACCAAATTGACTTTGAGCAAGTTTAGCATTGCGGTGCATGTAGTGAGGGATTTTTCCGAAGGGAAAATCCTACGCCACCGCGATAAGGACCCAAAATATTGAAAGTTTTTGAAGAGGGGTATGGGGAGAAAACTTTTTTCAAAAAGTTTCTCCCCAAATCCATATCACAGTCTAACTTACGCCAACTCACCTCTCAAAAAAGACATAATCTTCTTTTCCTCGCGAGAGACTTTAACCTGGGAGAGACCAAGTCTTGCGGCGACCTGTTGCTGTGTCATATCGCGGTAGTAGCGCAAGAGGACGATTTTCCGCCACTCGGGCGGCATTTTTTTTATTGCCTCTGCGAGGGACAGGCGGTCGGCGAGATTTTCAAATTCATCTGCCGACTCGCGGTCGGGAATTACGGAATCGAGGGTTTTTGAGTCCTCGCCGAAGACGTTGTCGGAGAGCGAGGTGACGGGAGACACGGCATCAACGGCTATTGCCGCTTCTTCAACGCTCACGCCTGCATACGCCGCCAGCTCGCTGATTCCCGCCTCTCTGCCTTCCTCGGTCATAATGCGGTTTTTCTCACGCATTATGGTAATTCCTATCTTTTTATAGCCTCGGCTTACGCGAATAAGCCCGTCGTCGCGCAAATGCCTGCGTATCTCGCCTACAATGAGCGGCACGGCATAGGTTGAAAAAGCGGTTCCGCGTTCAACCTGAAAGCTGTTTATAGCCTTCAGCATACCAATCGTTCCAATCTGCATCAGGTCCTCAAATTCGGTGCCTCGGTCACGGAATTTCAGCGCAAGACTCTTGACAAGCGCGGTGTTTTCGATTATAAGCGTTTCGGTTGCGGATTCGTCTCCGCTCTGCGCACGCAAAATCAGCTCGCGGTTGCGCAAATATCTTTCGTCGTGAATCTCCTGCGTGTTGTCAAGATTATTTTTGTTTTCGGTATCCATAAAGATGCCCTCCTCGGGGATTATTTATGTATCTCTGTCCTTGAATACCTTATACATCACAATCTTCGTACCGCCCTCAAGACGCGAGGAGACAGTCATCTTATCGGTAAAGCTCTCCATGACGGTAAAGCCCATTCCGCTCCGCTCGCCTGCCGCATCGGTTGTAAAAAGCGGCTGACGGGCCTCTTTTATGTCCTCGATTCCACAGCCCTTGTCGCGTATCTCAATCTTTGCCACTCTGCCTTCAAGGAGCGAGACGGTTATGTAAATCAGTCCGTCCGAATGGCGGTAGGCGTGAACTATGCAGTTCGTTACCGCCTCGCTGACCGCGCATTTTATGTCTGCAAGCTCGATTGCCGAGGGGTCAAGCTGTGCGCAGAACGCCGCAACCGCCGCGCGTGCCATTCCCTCGTTTGCTGACAGCGCAGGGAGCTTTAATTGCATTTTGTTTATCACTTTTCCCGATATTTTTGCCTTTTTCATTTCTCATCTCTCCTTTGGTCACTCTCGACTGAATTTTGGTGGGAAATATCCCTTTTGGACATTACCGTCTCTCTCTCGCTCGTTCTGTGCCGTGCCGCACGCTTTTTTTGTTCCCTGCCGGCGTTCATATTCTGCTTTTCCGATGTGATATTCGCTACACGACTGCGTTTTATCTTGACCATCCGCTCCATTCCGGCAAGATTCATTATTTTTTCGGTTGCTGGGCTGGGGTCAAGAACATACATCTCTCCGCCCGCCGATTGCATCAGTGAATAACGCCCCATTATAAGACCAAGCCCCGAGCTGTCCATAAAATCGACCGCTGACATATCAAGTGAAAGAATCCTTGGGCAGCGCGAGCGGATAAGGTCGTCTATATTTACTCTTACGACCGCCGCGGTGTGGTGGTCTATTTCTCCCCTCAGCTTGATTTTCAGCGTGATTCCGTCAAATTCGCTGTCAAATCCCGGTTTTTTATCTCTTTTTGCACACATTTTTGCGTCCTTTCTGTTTCTTGTGTTAATTCAATTGATTTTATCACTTTTTTCGTGCGGATTATGTCACATCCTGCCGCCGAAAAAAATATTTACAAAAAAGGGCGAGAACCTTCGAGATCCTCGCCCATAATATGAAATCTTTAATTTTTTCTAAGTGACGGTCACTTTTTCTCGATTATCTTCTGCGCCACGTTCTGAGGAACGGTATCATATCCTGTTACGTTGTACTCAAAGGAGCCGCGTCCCTGTGTCATTGCACGGAGAACCGTCGGATAATCGGCAAGCTCTGCCTTGGGAGCAGACGCGTGAACAATGGTGTATCCGGGCTTTTCCTCGCACGCATCCATACCCATAACCGCCGCACGGCGCTTGTTGAGGTCTCCCATAACGTCACCGACCATATACTCGGGGACGAGAACGTCAAGGTCGCCAACAGGCTCAAGAAGCACGGGACCTGCCTGCTCAAGGCACTTCTTATATGCGAGCGATGCCGCGGTCTTAAAGGATATTTCATCCGAGTCAACGGGGTGATACGAGCCGTCGTGAAGGTCAGCCGCAAGCCTTGTCATGGGGTAGCCGTAAGCACCCTTGAGCATTGCATCCTGAAGTCCCTTTTCAACCGCGGGGTTAAAGTTCTTCGGAACGACACCGCCGACAACGGATACGGTAAAGGTAAGTCCCTCTTCCTCTGCAGGCGAGAATTTGATCCAAACGTGACCGAACTGTCCCGAGCCGCCGTTCTGCTTTTTGTGCTTTCCTTCAACGTCGACCGTCTTTGTAATCTTTTCACGGTAAGGAATCGCGGGGATCTCGTATCTTACGTTAACGCCAAAACGGTTCTTAAGATTTGCCGCCAGAATAGTCAGGTGCATATCTCCCATAGCGTAGATGAGCTGCTGATTTGTCTCGGCATTGTTCTCATAACGAAGAGTTCTGTCTTCCTCGGTCATTCTTGCGATCGCCTGCGAGATCTTGCTCTCGTCCTTTGCGGTGAGCGGATACATGGCTCTGCAATAGTAGGGAGTTGCGTATTTAACGGGGCTGTATTCAAGCTTTCCGGATGCGGAAAGAGTATCATTTGTGTTTGTATCGGTCAGCTTTGATACCATTCCGATATCTCCGCATGCAAGCTCGTCGACCTCGATCTGCTTGTTGCCCTTCATTATGTATATGTGTGCCAATTTCTCATCAACGCCGCTTCTTGAATTCTTGAGTGCCATGTCTTTTTTAACAGTTCCGTTCATGACCTTAAAGAATGACATCTTACCTACGAACGGATCAGCGACCGTCTTGAATACGAAGAGCGCGGGAGAGCCGTCAAGCTCGATTGCCGCATCGCTTCCGTCGGCGTATTTTTCTACCTTCTTTGCGGTATGTCTCGGGAAGGACGCCGCGATAGAATCCATCATTGCGATAACGCCCCAAAGTCTTGTTGCCGCGCCGCAATATACGGGAGTGATGGTTCCGTCGATGATGCCCTGATGAAGTCCCTCAACACATTCTTCCTTCGTGAAGGGCTCACCCTCAAAGAACTTCTCCATAAGCTCCTCGCTCGTTCCCGCAACCGCCTCGTTGAGAACATCCTTGTACTGCTCAGCCGCCGCCTCAAGCTCGGGAGTCATATCGGTCGGGAATCTCTTTCCCGAATCGTCATAAACATACGCCTGCATATCAATAAGGTCTACCATCGTAATGTCCTTACCGTTCTTACCGACAGGGATAAATACGGGGCAGAGCGACTTGCCGAACTTCTCGCGAAGCTGAGCAAACGTCGCATTAAAGTGCGCGTCGTAGTTGTCGCACTTGTTTATAAAGAACGCTCTCGGTATGCCTGCAGAGACAGCCTTGTCCCATGCAAGCTCTGTTCCGACTTCCATTCCCGCCTTACCGTCAACGCAGATAACGCAAGAGTCCGCAACGCGAGTTCCCTGAACTACCTCGCCCTCAAAGTCGAGATATCCGGGAGTATCAATGATATTTATTTTAACATCCTTCCAAAATACATGTGCAACCGATGCCGAAAGAGAAAACTTTCTTGCCTGTTCCTCAGCGTCATAGTCACAGACGGTATTTCCGTCCGGTACGTTACCGAGTCTGTCGGTGCCGCCGCTTACGAAAAGCATAGCCTCGGCGAGGGAGGTTTTACCGCTTCCGCCGTGGCCCGCGAGGGCAATGTTACGAATTTGCTTTGTGCTGTACTGAGCCATTGTTTTTTTCCTTAAACCCGCAATATTTCACAGGTCCCTTTCAATTTATATAGGCTGAAATCACATTACCGATGGAACTATTTAATTATAATCCCCAAAATAACGCAATAGCATATAAATATTATACAACAAACGGACAAATTTTTCAATATTTTTTAGTCATCTTTTTCTGTTCTATTAGTAGAATTTCAAATAAAAAATTTGTGTATTTATCACAATTCGGGCGCATTTCGGCATGTAATCAAAGAAAAGCGGAAGCCCGTGTGAGCTTCCGTTTATGATTTTTTAAAGCTTTGAAAATCCGAAGCTGTTTACAAGAGCATCTATTTTCTCGCCTCTTTTGCACATCGGACATTCATGCGAGGGGTTCATCTCATACCCTTCAAGGTCATTCGGGTTGAATACGGAGCAGACGGGAATACCCGCACATTCATCGACCGTTGCAAATATAGATGCTATTCCCACGACGTCTCCGCCGTAGTATCTTATCGCCTCCATTGCCGCCTTTACCGTGTAGCCCGTGTTGACCGATGCCGCTAAAATAAGCACGTGCTTGCCCGATATCATGGGTACAAGACTGTCTCTGAACAGAAGCTGATTTCCCGACGTAGGCTCGGGTGTTACGATATATATTGTCTGATGCGCATTCATGTTCATAAAATCTTCGCGTGTAAGCTCTTCTGCCAGGCACGTGCCGACCACCTGCATTTCATCAAGGCAAAGAACCGTATCAATTATCGTATTCTTGTTGTAATATGCCGCTATCTCCTTTGCAAGCGCGACCGCTTCCGAAAGACGTGACTTCTGAACGGTTACGTCAATAAAGAAATTGCTGTGCGAGCGTCCGGTCGCAAAGTGACCTTTTGCAACACGCAAAATGAGGTTATTCCCCTTTGTTTTTACCTTGTATGTTGTAAGTGTAGGCATATGATTCCCTCCGAAAACAGTCTCGGAGCATTTTTGCGCTCCTGATACTATTATTTTACATAAAACAGAGAACTCTGTCAAGGCGGATTTTAACATTTTGTTAAAACTCACCAATTCAGAGTCCTCATTTTTTATAGTCCAAACAATTTTTCGGCGTTTTCGAACGTAATATTTGCAACTTCGTCGTAGCACAAGCCATGTATCGCGGCGGCGGCAAGCGCGGTCTCGCGCATATATACCGAATTATTCATCATACCCCTGTACGGCACCGGCGCAAGATAGGGCGCGTCGGTTTCGATCAATAGTCGGTCAAGAGGTACGGCGGCGCAAGCCTCACGCACTCGGTCGGCGTTTTTGAAGGTCAAGGTTCCCGAAAAAGACACGTACCAGCCCCGCTTGACGATCTCCTTTACCATCTCCGCACGCATGCTGCAGCTGTGTATCACTCCGCGCACGTCCTTATGCCTGCATATCATATCAAACGTATCTCCGTGTGCATCGCGGTTATGGATAATAACAGGCAGGTCGTATTTTTTCGCCAAGGACATTTGCGCATCGAAATAGGCGTATTGTAGTTCTTTATTGACCGGTTGCCAATAATAATCGAAGCCAATCTCACCGACGGCAACGATTTTATTCTCTTTCCGTTTCTTTTCATCGTATATGAGGGCTTCGATATCGGCTATCTCTTCTTCATACGGACGCTTGCATCTGTCCTGCGCATCCGACGGATGTATACCTACCGCCGCATACATGTTGTCGTACTTTTTCGCCATTTCGACAACGGTTTTTGAGTTTTCGGGGTCGGTTCCGACATTTACGACCGCTCCCACGGTCGCGCGAAAATCCTCGCTCGACAAAAGAGAGTCCGCTCCTCCCAAAAGCTCGTCAAACTTTTTGTCATAGTAATGCGCATGAGTATCAAATAGTTTTTCCATTATCTGTAATCGTACCTTTCTCCTGTCCTCTGAACTCTGTCTTTTCCGCCGCTCATTTCGTTTATCCTTGCGCATAGCGGCGAGACTGCGGTCTCCTTTACCGCAAAGGAGACCTTGACCTTATCGGTAAACTCGGTGTCGTCAATTATCGCCGCAAAGGTCGGCAATATCACTGCGTATTTCTGATAATCCGAATATGAACACTCTAAGCTAAGCTCGGCATACTTCTCATACGTGACTATCCCTGCCGCATCGAGCGCAATTTTTGCGCCGTGTGAATACGCGCGGACAAGTCCGCCCGCGCCGAGCAATATCCCGCCGAAATATCTCGTCACGACGACAACGCAGTCGCACACACCGCTCTTGCGTATCGTCTCAAGCATAGGCACGCCTGCCGTTCCCTGAGGCTCACCGTCGTCCGAATAACGAGCCACAATTCCACCCTTCAGAAGGTACGCCCAACAGTTGTGCGTTGCATCTCCGTATTCTTTTTTCTTTGCCCTGACGAACTCCATAGCTTCGTCTTCGCTTGTGATATGCTTTGCGTGACCGATGAAAAGAGACCTTCTTTCCTCAAATTCATCGCTTCCCTCGCCTGCAAGCGTGGTATAAAGTTCTGCCTTTTTCTCTTCGCTCATAGTCTGTTACCTTAAAACTCAATATTCCTCTTCTTTTTGCGGTTCGGTGTCGTATTTTTTCAACATTCCGCGCACCTTTGAATCGACCGTTGCCCTTACGGTGACATACTCTTCTCCGTATTCGACCTCCTCAACCACGGCATCCTTGTAAAGCCGATTAAGTGCGCCCTGCTCACAATTCGGTATCTTAAAGACAACGCTTGTCTTGCCGTCTCCGACTATTCTCACAAGCATTTCCGCCAACCTGTCGCACCCCTCGCCTGTCTTTGCAGAGATGTGAACGATATTTTCTCTCTCGCGCGTGCGGTCAATCACGGGGTCGTCAAAAGTCCCCCTGTCGCACTTATTAAAGACGTATATTGTCGGCTTGTCCCCTGCCCCAAGCTCTTCAAGCGTTTTCTCGGTACATTCAAGCTGTGAGAGATATTCGGGGTCGGACGCATCGGCGAGTATCATGATTATATCGGAATATACCGCCTCGTCAAGCGTTGAACGGAAGGCGTTTACCAGGTGGTGCGGCAGCTTGCGGATAAATCCGACTGTGTCGGTCAGGAGTACCGTCTCGCCGCTCGGAAGCTCAAACTTTCTCGTCGTAGGATCAAGCGTCGCAAAGAGCTTGTCCTCTGCCAAGATTCCGGCATCGGTGAGTCTGTTGAGAAGCGTCGATTTTCCCGCATTCGTATATCCTACAATGGCGATTTTCTTAAGTCCGCTGCGGTCTCGCGCCGAACGCATCGTTTTTCTTGTATTCGCCAGCTTTTCAAGCTCTTCTTCAAGCGCGACAATGCGGCGTTTGATATGTCTGCGGTCGCTCTCAAGCTTTGATTCACCCGGGCCTCGAGTTCCGATTCCTCCTCCGAGTCTCGACAGCTCCGCGCCCTTACCGATAAGTCTCGGTGCGGTGTATTTGAGCTGCGCAAGCTCGACCTGCAGCTTTCCCTCTCCGCTCGTCGCGTGTAGCGCGAAAATATCAAGAATCAGCATAGAGCGGTCGATGACGTTTACGTCGTTCCCGATATCCTCTTCAAGGTTTCTTATCTGCGCGGGAGACAGCTCCTCGTCGAAGATCACGAGCTTTACACCGTTATTTTCGCAAAGCTCGCTTATCTCGGCGACCTTTCCCTTTCCGATGAGAGTTCTCGGGTCGGGTGTGCTTTTGTTTTGCACTACGGTCGCAAACACCTCTCCGCCGGCAGTGTCAAGAAGCCTTGCAAGCTCCTGAAGCGATATTTCGACCTCGTCACTGTCGCGGTCGGTCACAATACCGACCAAAATTGCTTTTGACTTTATTTTTTCCTTTTCAAATTCCATAAATCTACCCCCTTGTGTCTATTGTACGGTAAAAAGCAGTCTGATATCCGCTTTTCCTAAAAAACCAAAAGAGACCGCACGCCGTGCGATCTCTTCTAATGCATGGGCGCAGTCGCCCAAACTATGCGCAAAATCCGAAAATTACTTGCCGAGTCCTTCGAGTCTCTTCTTGAACTTATCAACACGTCCGCCTGCATCGACAAACTTCTGCTTGCCGGTGAAGAAGGGGTGGCACTTCGAGCAAACCTCGACTTTGATCTCTTCTCCCTTAGTGGACTTAGTAACAACGGTCTCGCCGCATGCGCACTTGATAACGCACTCTACGTATTTGGGCTGGATAGCTTCCTTCATTTCCTTGTACCTCACAAAATTATTTCGCTGTAATTTGGCAGCGATTTCACAAGTAGAGTTATTTTATCACAAAAAATCTCTTTTGTCAATAGTTTTTTGAAAGATTTTTCGACTCACGGTGAAAAATCAGTTGTAGACGAGAAAATACGTTTCGCCATCAAAACCGATGCCTTTGATATTTGCGGCACTGCCTGATAACAGCTGACTGCATTTTTCAACATAGTCGATGCCATTGAGACCTATATATTTATTGGTTTGAGTGTCTTTGTCGGAAACAAGTTCTTTTCTTAATCGAATGATTCCTTCTGAATCTTGTTGCAGTACCAATTCTGCGATAAGCTTATCCTTTTGATAAAGCAGATGTAAAACATATTCACCTTCGTTACCGTCACCATTCAGCAAGGGAATAACTAAAAACCAATCGAAGTCAAACAGATATTGACAAGAGCTTACATTTACACCGGAAGAATATATATCTTCGTATCTGTATTGGTTAATGTAACCGTTGGGGTGTAGCGTGACATCCGTCCATTCATATATTGGAATTTGAGAAATCTCATTTGCTCTAAAGTTCCAATAAGTATTGAATTTTTCTCGACCTTCCTCTAACGAGGTGAAAGAATTTACCAAATTCCATTAAATCGTAGCTTCGTGTCTGCTTGTTACAAGATTGCATTACCCCATACCTCAAGAGAGAATTCTACCCGATCACAAAGTCGAGAGGTGAATCATTCACTCGCCCACATTTTGATTATTTCTCCGGTAGCTTTAGATATAGCAATATTATAGCAACTTCCGGGTATTTCGCTATCCTCGCCAAAGTACACAACCCATATGTTATCTTCTGTGTCGTAAAAAACGCCTTGCAACACATATGATTGGCAAATGCCGCTTAGCTTCACTTCCTCAAATGCTTTGTCTGCAATTGAAATTGCAGTTTCTTTGTTAGGAACAATAGCATCACCTGAGGATGTATCAGGATTTTCAGAACCGGCAGTAACATCTGCCCAATCTTTACCGGGATAGATGCCTTCACTATAACTATATGTTGTTGCTTCTTCTTTATTTGTCACGGATCCTTCTCCACTTTCTTTTGTTTCGCCATTATCAATGGTAGTACATCCGAATAACAAAAACAATACGATGAATGTAAATAATAAAAATACACTTCTTTTCATAGTTCACCTCCTACGGCGTTGGCCAACTCATACTTCCACAACTAAACCCTTTAGAACAAACACCGTTAACAATATGATCATGCCATGAATCATAAAACTCTGTTTGTAGTGCTTGTTTCTGTGCTGTAGTGAGCGGAGTAGGAGTAATAGTATCGACATACAACGGATGCTGTCCAGAACTATAGTCATATTTGTTTACCTCAAGATTAGGACCATTGAAATATGCATCTATTTTATAGTGGTTTGCATAATTTATATCTGCTGATGAAAATGAATTACTGTTTGGATGTGTATGCGAATAAGCTACAGCTGTACCATTTGAAGGGATGCGCCCCATATTGATACCCGAGGCACTATGAGGAGAACCTGCTGCTGGTTCTGTATAGTAGTAAAGTGTACGACCATCCTCATTAACTTTGTATATTTCTGTAGAATATTCATGTCTAATATAGAGGCTTGCTGCATAAATCTCTGTGGCAAAAGCAAGGGCAGCTAAGTCGGCAGAAACATATCCATCTATGGTAACAGTCCACCACCATACCCAAGGGGCACCAGAATATGTCACACCGACCTTGAAAGTTCCAACCTTAAGAGCAGTTAATTCGCCAGTTGTTGAATTTATTGATGCAACATCTGTAGCAGCATAACTCGCCGTCCCTACTCTATATTTTACAGGTCCATTGTGTCCAATGCGTGTGCTTCTCATATACGCAACATACTGATGCGTATCACCAACCGCAAGCTGATAATCGAAATCCTCCGGTTCAACATCCTCATATACATTACCAGTATATTTGTGGAAACTCCATTTTGTCCCGACATCGCTGGCATTTGTGGTAAATATGAGTTTACTGTCATTTCCGGTTTTCGCTGATTGAATATAATATTTTGTTCCGTTCTTGGTATGTGTTATATAATAAAAACCGCCAGTGTATTCGATTTTCCACGTATAGCTCGTAGAAAGTTGTGAATCACTTTCATTTCGACGTCCTGCAATCGGAGCATTATTTCCTACACTTGGATAGATTACCAATGAACTATCAAGCATACTTCTGATAACATAATCATCGTATTCTGGGCGATAGGTGATCTTAAAGAGATTTTCTAAATTTGAGGAACTAAGTGGGGGAGCTGAATAAGACGTTGTGTCCTGAAGGACCCAGGCTAAGTTCTCGGGAATATAAGACTTAAAATAATAGTTTGTTCCGCCTCTTCCGATTGCGTATACTCCTTCCGCCAAGTGTGTTCCTGTATAGTTAATTGTTAGTTGCGCGAATTTTTGCATCTTTTCTTTTGCGACAAATTTTACACTTAATGCTGTTCCGCCAGCTCGTTTTAATGCAAACCCACGATTAGCCGTACCTGTGTACCAAGAACGAACATAGTCTGTAACTGTAAAAGATGCATACGAAGGATTGGAAACCGTTGCGCCGTTTGCATATAGGTCTCGTGTATCTAAACAGGTTGAGTTTATAGAGGGTTTGGTATTCCACGTAACGTAATCCTCATACCAATTAGATGTAATCTGATAGAGATTAACACTTATGTACGAATCACTTGTTATATCAAAATAATACGGGAATTTAACTGTCGCCGAGGTGATATATGTTCCGTCTGGCAGGTTTGGAGTTGCAAATTTATAATATGTTTCTCTTGCGGACGAAACCCACAGCGTGTGTGTTCCTCCAAAATTTCCCGTAGTGTTTGAAGAAGTTACGTATGTATCATCAATTTGCCCAATATCTACCAATGACGGATCAATGATAACTGGAAAACTGCGTTCTATTGAATTGATCCACTGTGCATCAGCACAAAGAGTAAATTCATACCTACCATTTTGGGAACTCGTCAAAGAATAATAAGCTTCAAAAGATTCATTTCCTTCCGAATCATACATATAGGGTGCGGGTATGCAATAGATTACTTCCTCCGAGGATGAATCGCAAAGCAAAATGTTCCCGTTTTCAAGTTTGGCTATGAGACCGTTAAGATCAAGCGTAAATGTATAACTGTAACCGTCAGACGGTTTCTTAACAATAATATTTTCTTTGATGCTATTAGATACAACAAGATATTCCAAATCAACACCATCAAGAATATCACTGTATGTTACGCTTGATGCAATATTGTCAACATTGATCAACTTTTGAAGTTTAGTCATTCCCTCTTCCGAAATTGATTGATTAGCAACCACTCCTTCAGTTTTCTTTTGTGCTCCAACTAAGCCAACCGTTACTTTATAGTTTCCGTTGTGAAGTGTGTAAAGTGATTCATTTCCAGTAATCTTCTTTGCAAATTTAACACGAGAATCACCAGTTGCTATAGCACCGTCACTAACAGTAAGAGTGTTGTCAATTTCTTCCCACTCTCCGTCAGAGTTTAATTTGTGAACTGGTTCACCATACACTACCGCTTGATATGTTCCGTCCGGTAGGTGAAAATGTTTTACATTTTCACCACGTAGCGATATGATTTCAAATGTTAATTCGTCTAATTCTTGTTGTAATTCAGAAGGATCTTTAGGCTCTTTAATAACCTCTGCAGAGGATTCTTCGACTGTATTACCACGTGGAACATAATCCTCGGGAATTTCCTGCTCAGTAGCGAAAACAGTTGTTGGCATCACGAAGTTTACCACCAACATAATTATAAGCATGAATGACAATGTTTTAGTATTGTTCTTTTTCATAAAATCTTCCTCTTTTGAAAATGATTTTTATTGTGATAGTTGAAATACTCCTTCACCGATTTGTATTTCGCTCTTTGGCAAAGAGATTGATTTCAGATTAGGGCAGTTGTGGAAAGCATAATCACCGATGTACTCAATGCTTTCAGGGATAACAACGGAAACAAGGTACTTATACTGCCTGAAGGCATTGCTCTGTATGCCTTTCACTGGAACACCGAATAATTCCGATGGAATAACGATGCTATCAAAGCATGACTTGTATATGCCCGCCACCTCATAGTAAGAATTATCGACAAGATAGTAGCGGAAGATACCATCATCGTATATCTCGGGAACTCCTATCTTATCTTGTAAATCAGCAGCTGGAATTTTAGACGGTGATTCACCTTCTTGAATTATGGGTTCTTCCGGAGTGAGATTATCACAGTTGCTGTTGTTTGTTTGATTTGAATTGTGATTTTCTTCAAAAGCAATCACTGCCTCTGTATTGTCGTTTCTTGTATTTATCTGTTCGTTGCTTCTCTTACAATCATTGTCTATATCAATCGCGTATGCAGAGGCAGAGATAAGACAAATTGAAAAAAGAATCAAAACAGATATAGAAAGTAAGAGTAGCGGTGTTTTGCGTGTGATTGATGGATGAGCTTTTCGACTGTGTCTGTTTAACATGTGTAATGCCCCCTTCTCAATAATTATATTCAATAAAACAGCGCATAAAGACCAATGTACAGTACTCCCGACATCTTTATGCGCTTATCGTTATTAATGAAGCCAAATATCCTCGCATGGACTTCTCGCATCTATGCGAGCACAACTCGACAACAATAAAATCCTTTGCGCATTGTTGTTGGCGGGTTAGGTGCTTTTTCTTGCGGCTATTGTATTGTACTTATATTATAACGTATTTTGGACAATTTGTCAAGCGATAATGACATTATTTAGGAATCTTTTAAAAAATGGAAAAGTCTTGCAGAAGTCACAAAAAGCGATCGTGGGCAGACTTGAAAAGCCAATTTAATCACCAAAACCGCTCTGACCTCATACCATGATACAGAGACAAAATCTAATTCGGAGGTCGGAAATGAACAAAGATACAAATAAAAGCGTAGGCTATATGATAGTCCGCGTAACGACGGCGCGCGGCGCGATACCGCTTGAAGGAGCAATAGTCACGGTGAGTGATTATTACGACGAGAGCGAGCCGGAGCGAGGAAATGCCATAGTATCCTCCACGACAAACTCCTCGGGGCTTACGGAAAGATTTGAACTGCCTGCACTCCCGCGCGAGCTTTCCATGTCGCCCGGCAACGGCAAAAGCTTCCTTACATATAACATAAGGGTGGCAAAGGACGGATATTATCAGCAAAACTATATCAATGCGCCTGTCTTTGAGGGCATAACCTCAATTCAATCGGCGGATATGATTCCTCTTGCCGACAACGGGCAGACCGACAGATTTACACCGTACGGAAACCTGTTTTTCGAGAACGAGAACCCGAATCTTGAAGGAAAGGCGGGTGACGGCAATGCCTGAGGCAAACATACCGTACATTCCCGAGTTCATCACGGTGCATCTCGGCGCGCCGAACTCCGATGCGCCAAACGTGACCGTCCCCTTTGCGGATTATATAGCGAACGTCGCATCGAGCGAGATATACCCGACGTGGCCCGAAAACGCCATCAGAGCAAACATATACGCCCAGACTTCGTTTGCGCTCAACCGCATCTACACCGAATATTACCGCACGCGGGGATATGATTTTGATATCACAAACTCCATAGCCATAGACCAATCCTTCGTAAACGGGCGCGACATCTTCGAGAACGTAAACCGCCTTGTGCGTGCGCAATTTACGGACTATATTAGCCGACAGGGCTTTGTCGAGCCGCTCTATGCTCAGTACTGCGACGGAATTGAGATACAATGCAACGGACTGTCTCAGTGGGGTTCGGTCGAGCTTGCCGAGCAAGGATATTCTCCCTATGAGATACTGACATACTATTACGGTGACAATATCGACATAGTCACCGATGCGCCCGTGCGCGGAATAACCGCCTCTCTGCCCCCGTACCCATTGCAGCTCGGAAGCGTCGGTGACGACGTGCGAACGCTCCAGATAAGGCTGAACCGTATATCCGACAACTACTCGGCAATACCTAAGATAAATCCGCCCTTCGGCACATTCTCATTCGACACCGAAGAGGCGGTCAAGGAATTTCAGCGCGCCTTCAATCTGACTCCCGACGGAATAGTCGGGCAACAGACATGGTACATGATACAGCAGGTCTACAACAGCGTAAAACGGTTAAACGACCTCAATTCCGAAGGCTTGTCGCTCTCCGAAGTTACACAGCAGTTCCCCGGCGTACTCAGAGAGGGCGACAACAATATCGGAGTCAGTGCCTTGCAATACTATCTCTCTTATCTCTCGGATTTTTACACGTCGATTCCCCGTGTATCGGTTGACGGCATCTTCGGTCCCTCAACCGCCGATGCGGTAAGAGCTGCACAGAGAGAATTCGGACTCACCCCCGACGGCGTTGTCGGCGAGGCGACCTGGCGCGCGATATACAATGCGTATATCGGAATAGTATCTACCATTCCTCTGCAATACACCGAGGGCAACACGGTGCCGTTCCCCGGAGTCTTTTTACGGCTTGGAGTTGAGGACGATTCGGTCCGCCTTTTGCAGGAATATCTCGACTACATTTCAAGATACATTCCCGAAATTCCGGGAGTCAACCCGACGGGATACTTCGGCGCGCGGACGCAGGACGCGGTCATCGCCTTTCAGAATTATTACGGGGTGACTCCGTCGGGCATTGTAGGTCCTGTCGTTTGGGGAGGAATTACCGACCTTTATACCGATCTATACAACGGAAACCGTCTCGGGAACGGTCAGTATCCCGGAGCGCCGATAGGCGCATGAATCGAGGTGACAAAATGGAAACAAACATGAACGAAAATACTCCGAACGACTTTGAGAGAGATGCGATAAGGTCTATCCAGAACTATCTGCGTCACCTTTCATTTCACGATGCCCAAATACCGACCGTACCGCTTGACGGAATATACGAGAGCGAGACACGAAAATCGGTAATTTCTTTTCAGAAAAAATACGGACTTGAGCCGACGGGGATCGTTGACAGAGCAACGTGGGACAAATTAAAGAGCGAATACGACCGTTCGGTTGCGCTGAACTCACCGCCCATACGCCTCGACGTCTTTCCGCGAAGCCCGAGCGGCTATGCGATCGGAGTCGGCGTGGAAAGTTATTTTGCGGCAATAATCCAACATATGCTTGACGAGCTTGAGAGCGTTTACCTCTTCCCCACTCTCTCGTCCTCGGGAACATACGACGAAATAACCGCCGCCAATATCCGCGAATTTCAGACGCGGAATCTTATTCCCATAACGGGTGAGGTCGACCGTGAGACATGGGACGCTTTGGCACTTCAATATAATTTTCTTGAAAAACAGTGAATAGCTTTAAGGGACTGCTCGAAAACAGGAGCAGTCCCTCAATGCTATATTCTTCTCACCTCGCCGCTCGGGGCGCGGCGTGTTTTATAGGCTTCTATCACGCCGTCAATCTCACTTTGAGTCTCGGTCGTGAAAATAAAATGTCTGTCGGTAATTCCCGACTGCAAAAGCGCGTCCTGCCTGTCCGCCATATATGTCGGCGTGCTGTTGAATATAAGGTTGCGATGCTCCGCCGTTCTCATTACGGGGAATACAAACCCGCGTCTGTCACGCATTTTCGCCTCACCCTTCTCGCAGATCTCACACCCGCGCTTGTCGCCGTAAAACTCTTTTATAACGCATTTTTCAAGCAGCATGAGCGGTATTCTTCCATATACTATCGCCGATTTTGCCCCGTCAAGGTCGCGCAGCTGCGGTAAAGTCAGCTCCGCCGAGGCAACGTAGCTCTCAAACCCGAGCTTTTCAAAAAAGAGAGCCGAGCGGCAGTTTCCTATGTTGAATCTGAAATCCGCAATCAATCTTGCACGGGGCAATATTTGTCTTACCTTTTCAATCTGTCCGAGGTTGGATACGACAATATATTCGGGGTGTCTTTCCGCCGATACCGAAAGCATTTTTTCTACCTTCGCCCACTCTCGGTCAAAGGTCACCTCGGGCATCCAGAATCCGTCCGCAATATTTGCTTTTTCGCAATATTTGTCAAGCGGGAGCAGAATAATATCGAAGAATTCCCTTGCCGCATCACTTATAGCATCGGGCGAGTAAAATCTGCCTACGTTTCGATTTTTCGGTGCATTTTGACATCTTTCCGAAGAGATTTTTCCGATTTTCGGCTCTTTGACTTCGCTGACAAGAGTCATCAATTTCTCGGCACCCTCACGTCTCAAAGCGTTGAGCGCGGATATCGGCATCATGACATTCTCTCCGAGCTTTATGTCAAGTTCACCGACCTTAAAGGGTGTATCTCCGAGTTTTGAGAGACATTTTTCAACGTTTTCGCGGCTTATCGGAGCATTTATCGCCCTCTGCGCCACAGCGCCGCAGACAGTGACCGATCTATCTTTGTGAGAAAGAGTCAGCTTTGAATTCTCGCCTTCAAATATCTCCGCCGAAATATCTATCGGCACTTTTCTCGTCATTTTATTGAATTTTGGGGTATTTCTCGATGCCTGCTTGTCCTCTTCACTGCGCACGCCGAGCATGCCGTGACCGACAGTTTTTTTATAATATGAATCGGTGAATCCGCCGCGTGAGAAGAAATCGGCGAGCCTTTGAATATCCGATTTCGTCGCATTTTTCCCTATGTCGAGCAATTCGCGAAAGATTGCCGTGACACCTCTGACATATTCGGGAGATTTCATTCTTCCCTCAATTTTGAGCGACGCAACGCCGCTCGCTATTATTTCTTCGATATGCTCCGCTAACGACAGGTCCTTCAGCGACAAGGGATATCTGTTCCCTGCCTTCTCCCCGCCGCACGCATAGGGCAATCTGCACGGCTGTGCGCAAAGACCGCGGTTACCGCTCCTTCCTCCTACGAGCGAGGAGAAAAGGCACTGCCCCGAATGGCTGACGCAGAGCGCACCGTGTATAAACATTTCTATTTCAAGCGAGGTGTTATTCACCATGAAAGCGATGTCCTCACGCGACAGCTCTCGCGCAGGGACGACTCTCGTAAAGCCGTGTTTTTCAAGAAGCCGCGCTCCGAGGGCGTTATGTATGCTCATCTGCGTACTTGCGTGAAGCGGAATTTCGGGCAAATATTCATGTAAAAGCTCTGCCGCTCCGAGGTCGGAAACGATAAAAGCATCTATCCCGAGCCTTGCCGAGACTTCAGCCATACGCAAAAAATCCTCCCTCTCACGGTCGAATATCATCGTGTTTACGGTCTGATAGAGCTTGACACCGTACGCGTGGGCAAGTCTTATCGCCTCCCCCATGCTCTCTTGTCCGAAATTCTCGGCATTGATGCGCGCATTAAAGGAGGCACCTCCCATGTATATCGCGTCGGCGCCTCCGTCTATTGCTGCCTTCAACGCTTCAAACGAGCCCGCAGGGCTTAAAAGTTCAGGCAATTTATTCATTTTTCAGATGTCTCCGAACGTGAGTAGGTCAAACATGCTGCCGACACGGCTCTTGCCCTGCGGCTTTTTCGCTTCGGACTCCTCCGCCGTGTTTTCGGCAGGGGAAACTTTCTCGTCATCATCCGAGGATGCGATCGAAATATCAATGTCGGGAACGTTTCCCGTCTTCTTCGCCTCTTCAAGCGCGGCGCGGAGCTTCATATTCTCAATCTCGATTCTTGCCTTCTCTCGCTCAAGATTCGCGGTGAGCCGCTGGGTACGGGCATACTTATCATCCGATTCCTTGAGCTTTTCATTGAGAGTTGCTATCTCGTCGTTGAGGGCATCAATTTCTTCCTTTGCCTTGACCTTGTCCGCGCAGAGGTCGAGCGCGCAAAGAAGAGCCGCCTGGGTTTTCGGGCAGTATTTGCTTTTAAGCAAAATGTCCCTCATCTTTCTGTCGATCACCCCGACTATGTACTCCACCTTCTCGGGAGCCTCGTCTACTGTGACATTAAGCTCAACGTCGGCTATTGAAAGTGTGTATTTTTGTTTCATGTTTTTCCCTCCGAATCTATATACTGTATATTAATTTTTAAAATGTACTTGAAAATGGCGGCAAAGTGGTGTATAATGGACAAAAGATACAAAATTGCCCCTTTTTTATATTATAATACAAAACGCGGAATATTTAAAGGGCTTTTTGAAAAATTTTTTCGCGAAAGTGAGTTTTTTATGGGCTTGTTTCAAAATTGCAAAAGAATAGTTATTAAGGTCGGCTCGTCCACTCTCACTCACGCGACGGGACAGCTTGACCTGCGCAGGATAGAAAATCTTGCAAAAACGCTCTCAGACCTCAAAAACACGGGGAAAGAGGTCATTCTCGTCTCCTCCGGTGCAGTCAGTGCGGGTATTGCAAAATCCGCGCTCGGTCACAGACCCGTGTCTCTTGAAGAAAAGCAGGCGATGGCATCAATAGGTCAGAGCGAGCTTATGAAGATTTACGACAGATTCTTCTCGGATTGGGGGCACAAGGTCGCACAGATACTCATGACGCGTGACGTCATTGACAATCCCGTGCGTCGCACCGCCGCCGAGAATACCTTTAACACCTTATTGAAAATGGGATGCATCCCGATCGTCAACGAAAACGATGCCGTTTCAACCGACGAGCTGACCAAATTCGGAGGAAACGACATATTATCCGCTCACGTTGCCAACCTCTGCCGCGCCGACATTCTCATAAACCTCTCCGATATCGACGGTCTTTACGACAGCGATCCGAGGAAAAACGAAAATGCGAGATTTATTGACCGAGTCGACGACATCGATAAGATACTCGATTATGCAGGCGGAGCCGGAACCGACCGCGGCACCGGCGGCATGGAGGCAAAGCTCACCGCCGCAAAGATGGTGACGGAAAACGGAATACCGATGTTCATTATGAACGGAAAAGACCCCGAAATACTCTATAAGCTTCTTGACGGCGAACACGTCGGTACATATTTCACCGCAAAGGCGAAAAAGGAGGGAAAGAACCCTTGAACAAGCTTGAAAAGGACATTCTTGACAGTGAGATGGGTCTGTATTCAAATTTTCCCAAGACCGATGAATCGGAAAAAGAGGAGGACACTCCGAAATCCGATGCAGAGCCTGAGCAGGAGTCCGAGACACCGCCTGTATTCACAGAGGACGGAATTCAGCTCAAAATAGACGATATGTTTCTCGGAAAAGCCGACGATGACGAAGACAAATTCTTTGAATACGGATATCAGGATGAGCTTGACATCAGCAGTCTCGGTCATCTGTCAGAGGATGAAGAACCCCGGAAGGCAGACAAGAAATATGACGGAACGAGACTCTACCGCGAAACGGTGCTTCTCATAGAATCTGGAGAAGTTGACCTTGAACACGGCATCGCTCTGCTCAAGAAAAACGCCGCGGACGGACATTCTCTCTCCTGGATATACCTCGGACAAATCTATTCAAATAAAACGAGCGATATCTACAATCCCGCCTTGGCTTTTGATTGCTATAAAAAAGCGGCGGACCAAGGGTACGGCGAGGGATTTTACAATCTCGGGCTTGCATACTGCACAGGGTTTGGTTGCGACCGAGACGACGAAGCGGCGGTGGAATGTTTTTCGGACGGAGCGCGAATTTTTAACCCCGACTGCATATTTGCTCTCGGAAGCTGTTATGAGTTCGGTGTCGGTTGCGAAATAAACTATGAGTTTGCATTCACCTTATACGAAAAGGCATGCGAGCTTGACCACGCGGACGGCGCAAACAACCTCGGAGGCTGTTATTTCCACGGCCACGGAGTCGAACAGGACAAAGAAAAAGCAATAGAGATATATGAGCATGCGGCAGATCTCGGAAGCTCGAATGCGCTCTGCCGACTCGGAATGATATACGAGACCGGAGACGGAACAGATGCTGATATCAAAAAAGCATTTGAATACTACAAGGCAGCTGCAAGCGCAAAGAACCCGATAGGTCTATATAGGCTGGCAAGATGCTACGACCTCGGAGTCGGTACCGAACAGAACTTTAATAAAGCGTTTAAATATTACAGCCGCTCCGCTTCTCTCGGATATGACCCTGCAAAATATGAAGCGGGCAGGATGTGCATATCCGGACGCGGAACAAAGAAAAATTATGACGCGGCTTACGCCTACTTTATATCCGCCGCAAAGGACGGATACGCTCCGGCTGAATACGAGGCTGCAAACTGCTGCTTTGACGGCAAAGGGGCTTTGAAAGACCGCGAGAGCGCGTACATATATTACTGCCGCGCATACGAATCGGGCGGTGTCAATCGCGCAGACGCAGCATATAAAATCGGTCTTTGCCATCTTAAAGGACTCGGCGCGAAAAAGGACGAAAAGCTGGCGTTCGATTGGTTCTCGACGGGCGCAAAGCTCGGAAATCCTCGGGCTATGTACATGCTCGGTGAGTGCTATTACTTCGGTGTGGGAACAGACGCTGACAAGGTGACTGCCGTCGATTGCTTTACAAAGGCAGAAGAAAAAACAGACTCCTCGGATGATGATAACGGAGAGCGGGTCTCACTGCTCTTGGCGCTCGGTCATTGTTTTGAACTCGGAATCGGAACCGATGCAGACCCTCGACGTGCAAGACTTTTGTATAAGGCGGCGGCGGACAGCGGAAGAGCCGATGCTCTTTATGCGCTTGGATGCGCAATACTTTACGGTGTCGGAATGAAAGCCGAATATGCGGCGGCAAGACCGCCCTTCCTTCGCTCCGCGAGAAAAGGCTATGTCCCCGCAATGCTGATGGTGGGCAAATTCTCAGACGACGGACGAGGAGTCCCCAAAAACACAGATGATGCGCAAAATTGGTATTTAAAGTCGGTTAAAAGCGAGGATGAGCCGCATATGTCCATATATGATTTCCCAAACCGTTTTTTCGAAAACGCGAAGTTATGCACTGAGTCAAAAATTGAGGCTCAGTTCCGTCTCGGAATGCTCGTTGCCGGAAACGAAAGAAATATTCAGGGATATACGAAGGCATTTGAATATGTCTCTTTGTCGGCATCTATGGGTTACGCTCATGCCCAAACCGAAATAACGAGGATATATGTCAGCGGCGGAGATCTGACCGAATATTATGAGAGTCCCTTCTTTGCTCCGGAATCGGCTTTCCTGAAAGGCGGAGATGCTCCTCCGGACAAGAAAAAACTCGGGGACGCCATGAACAAACTCGGAGATACCTTTTTTGACGGTAAACGTTCACTCAAAAAGAATGAGGAAGCCGCGGCAAGATGCTACCGCTATGCCGCAGAATTCGGAAATGTCGACGCGGCTTACAGCTACGGATGGTGCCTGCGACACGGTGTCGGTGTCAGGGAAAATGATACAGAGGCGGCAAAGTGGCTTAAAGCGGCGGCAGACAAAGGTAATGCCAACGCCGCTTACAGCTATGGCCTCTGCTGTGAGGAAGGCGCAAGCACGGGCATTAAAAACAAGCGTGAGGCTCTCTATTATTATCGAATGGCGGCAAGCGCGGGACACGGCGAGGCGGCACTGAGATTTATCAAATTATCGGGAAGAGACGAATAAGCAGGTTTCTTGACAGATTTATTTCATATTTGTTTTATTTTTTGGTTTATACATTTTTCCGGGGGAAGCCTTTTCCCTCGGAATTTTTCAATTATCCTATAAAAGATGTTGACAAATCAACTATATTGTGCTATAATGGCAACATTGTTGATATGTCAACAACATAAGGCTTTATAAGGAGTAAAAAATCATGCAAAAAGAAATGATCGAGCGCTTTGAGCAATTTTCTTATTCTATCAACGTAATTTACAGATATGTTTTGAAGATCGAGCGCGAGGAAATGGAAAAGTACGGATATCGCGGCTCGTATGCGCTGTATCTTGCAATAATGTACCACTTCCCCGACGGACTTACAGCCTCTAAACTGAGTGAAATCTCAGACCGCGACAAGGCAGGCATCTCACGAATCGTCGCCGAAATGGAGCAAAAGGGGCTTATCACAAAACAGAGCAATCATGATAATTTCTACCGTGCCAAGCTCGTTTTGACACCCAAAGGCAGAGACGTTGCCGACTTGGTACGCAAAAAGGCGATTTATGCGGTAAGCAGGGCAGGCGACGGTATTTCAGATGAGGACAGAAAAATCTTTTACGACTGCCTTTTCTCGATTTCATCCAACCTGAAAAAAATAAGCAGTGAGGGTATTCCCGACTGCGAAAACGATTAAGAACAGCCTGTGCGGCAGATTGGAGGTTTGCGTGAAAGTTACTTCCGTCTAAAGGTGAAGCAATCTGTTTCACGCACGAATTTTGCTTTGCAAAATTCACTGGTTATCATTTGCCTGCCGCAAGCGGCAGAATGGAGGTTTGCGTGAAAGTTACTTCCGTCTAAAGGTGAAGCAATCTGTTTCACGCACGAATTTTGCTTTGCAAAATTCACTGGTTATCATTTGCCTGCCGCAAAGCGGCAGAATGGAGGTTTATATGAGTGTAAAAATTGTAATCGATTCAACAGTTGACGTTTCTCCGAGAAACGAGAAGCAATTTATTATCGTGCCGATCACGGTTCGGTTCGGCAACGAAGAATACCTTGACCGAATTGAACTTTGCGCAACCGACTTCTACAAAAAACTCGTTGAGAGCGACGTTATGCCGACGACAAGTCAGGCAAATATTGCCGACTTTGACAAGGTCTTTCGGGAAGAGACCGAGAAAGGTAACGACGTAGTCGTAGTAACCATTTCTTCAAAGCTTTCGGGTACATATCACAGCGCGTGTGTTGCCGCAGAGGACTATGCGGGCAAGGTCTTCGTTGTTGACAGCCTATCGGTCACGATTGGAGCGGGATTGCTCGCAGAGCTTGCGCTGAAGCTCGCAAACGACGGTCTTCCTGCCGAGAGCATTGCAAAACGCGTGAGAGTCGAGCGTGAAAATACAAAGCTTGTCGCAATGCTCGACACGCTTGAATATCTCAGGCGCGGCGGACGAATTTCGCCTACTGCCGCCTTTGCAGGCTCGCTTTTGTCGATAAAGCCGGTCATCTCGGTAAAGGGCGGCGAAATCGTGATACTCGGAAAGGCGCGCGGCTCACGTCAGTCAAATAACTTTCTCATAAAGGAGATCGAGCAGAGCGGAGGAATCAATTTCAATATGCCCCTGCTCCTCGGATACACCGGATTTGACGACATTCTCTTGCAGAAATACATCGAGGACAGCGCGCATCTTTGGAAGGACATGACCGACGAGCTTGATGTTGCGTTAGTCGGAAGCAGTATCGGAACACATGCGGGGCCCGGTGCCATCGCGGTGGCGTTTTTCATGAATAGGTAAAGACATTCAGCCCCTCGCTTTGGCGAGGGGCTGAAATCGTTAATTCAGTCTAAAAAACGACGTTTCAGTTCTTTTTATAAAGCTTGGCAAGTCCGCCTTCGCTCGTTTCGCGGTAGATGTTCGATAGGTCAACTCCCGTTTGATACATCGTCTCGACGACAAGGTCAAAGGATATCTTTCGGCTGTCCGACAAAAAATTTGCAAGAGAGAGCGCATTTATAGCTCTCATCGCCGCAACCGCGTTTCGCTCAATGCACGGTATTTGAACTAATCCGCAAACGGGGTCGCAGGTAAGTCCCAAATGATGCTCGAGCGATATCTCCGCCGCATACTCTATCTGGTCTATTCCCATATAGAAAAGCTCCGCGAGCGCTGCCGCCGCCATGGAACACGCCGTGCCGATCTCCGCCTGGCATCCGCATTCCGCACCGCTTATCGATGCATTTGTCGCAACGATGTTTCCGATAAGTCCCGCAACCGCCAAAGCGCGGAAAATATCATCCTCGGTAAAGGAATTTTTCTCCTCCATATATTTCAGCACCGCAGGCAGAACGCCGCAGGAGCCGCAGGTCGGTGCGGTCACGATCCGTCCGCAGTCGGCATTCTGCTCACTCACCGCAAAGGCATATGCGCAGACGAGTCGGTTCTCTCTTGTCTGTGGGCTTTCGTCTATATGCCTTTGATTATAAAGCTTTTGAGCCTTTCTTTGAAGCTCAAGACCGCCCGGAAGCACTCCCGTGTGTATTAGTCCCTCGCGGATAGAATTTGACATAGTATGCCAGACCTCTCCGAGAAAACTTCTAAAATCCGCATTCTCATGCTCAAAAACATAGTCGGAAAGGCGGATATTTCTCGCCTTACATATTGCCGCTATCTCGCCAAAGCTCTTTTCGGCATAAACCTCGTCGTCGGGTATTCCGTCGCCGTCCTCGTCAATCATTTCGTCACCGACTATGACTATCTCACCGCCGCCGATAGACAAAACCGTCATTTCCGCAGTCTTCTCACCGCCGATATATCCCTCAAGCTTCATCGTGTTCGGATGCGCAAGTTCTATCCTGTCATCCATATTGAATATTATTTCGCAATCAATGCCGTGGAATTCTTCCCTGATTACCCGGTCGGTGCCGTGTCCCTCGCCGGTTTTCGCAAGCGAGCCGAAAAGCGTGACTGTGACGGAGTCACATTCGGGGTATCGCTCTCTGAACTTTTGAGCGGCAAACGCAGGTCCCATCGTGTGCGAGCTTGACGGACCTATCCCGATTTTAAAAAGATTGCGTACAGATTTCATATCTTGAAGTCCTTTTGAGTTATTATTGAACGGTTCACACCGCTATTACACTGTTAGTATACCATCTCTTTTTGAGCATTTTATGAACAAAACGAAAAATGGCTTTTTTGCCTTGTAGTATAGACCAACTAAAGTGCGGCAAGACCGTCCTCGGACAACTCGGAAATAAAAGCGCAGATGGCGATGTCGGCAGTTTCGTCAACCGTGACATTCAAAAACAACTTGTCCTTGAGAAGTTTATGATAGATCTCAAACTCGTTTGCTTTTTTCATTCCGTGTTCGGTTAAATACACAAGACCGCCATGTTCTTTTTGAATATATTTTAAATCAAGAAAAGTATCCATCATATTGTGAACACTGACCTTGCTCAGCTTCAATTCTTTGGCAATGTCGATACTTCGGACTCCCGTTCCCTTATAAATCCGCTTGATTGCAAGCAGATAACGAATATGAGATCCTGTCAGGACCGTCTTGTCAATCATTGCTGACTCCTCTCTTTGAAATAAGGGAATGCGAATGTTTCAACCGCATCCCCTCGTTTTTTGTTAGTTTTCCTTATGTTCTTGTTTACCGTGCTTGCCGCATCCGCCGCAATTGCCCGTGCAATGCTTTCCGTGAGGGCAACCGATACACTTAGCACCTTTCTTCTTTTCTCTGACAATGTAAAAAATGGCAGCACCGATAATCAGTAAAAGAACACATGCAACAATAAAATTTTCCATTATGCGTTACCGAGAGCGTATTCCGCCTTCATTTTCCTGTTCGTGTTAATAATGAGACCGGCAATAATACCTGCGAATACGAGAACTGCCGCAAGGCCTGCAATAGCCGCACCGATGTTCAGGGTAGCGGGAGCAGTAATCAAAGTGCCAATGGTGTAAACGAGATATCCGACAGTAAAACCTACTCCGAGCTGAAGTCCTATTGCTGCCCATACCCATTTGCCGCTCTTCATTTCGGAATTCATCGCGCCGATTGCCGCGAAGCAAGGAGGAGTGTAAAGGTTGAACATCAAATATGCAAGAGCCGCAACCTTGGAAATGGCAATAATACCTGCAATCTCAGCCCCGGCACCCTCCATCATGGCGAGTTCTTCGGTATCAATGAGGTTCTCAAGCCCTACAAAGCAAACAGCCAGTGTGCCTACGACATTCTCTTTTGCGATAAAGCCTGTCACTGCTGCCGCCGCAAGCTGCCAGGAGAGAACTCCGACAACGGGAACGAGAAGGTAAGCAAAAGGAGTTGCAATGGTTGCAAGAATGGAGTCGCTTGCATTTTCTGCAACGGTAAACTGCCATGTAAAGGTCTGCATAACTTGAACGACCGTGTTGCAGAGGAGAATAATGGTCGCCGCCTTTACTATGTACGCCCATCCTCTGCCGCACATGGTCTTGAATGCGCCCCACAGAGAAGGCTTTTTGTATTCGGGAAGCTCGATAATAAAGAAAGACCTTCTTGCCTTATAGCCTGCAATTTTATTCACGATAAACGCGCCTACGAAAATCAGCACGATACCGAGCAGATATACAGTCGCACTTACCCAACCTGAATTGTCGAAAAACGCACCTGCAAAAAGTGCAATGACGGGAATTTTTGCGCCGCAAGGCATAAAGGGAGCAAGCATTGCAGTTGCTCTTCGTTCACGCTCGTTGCGGATGGTACGGCTCGCCATAATACCGGGAACGGCACAACCGATTGTGATTACGAAGGGAATGACCGACTTACCCGAAAGACCGACCTTCTTGAATATCGGGTCAAGCACAACGGCAACACGGGACATATAACCGCAATCCTCGAGAATGGCGATGAGAAAGTACATAACCATAACGAGGGGCAAAAATCCGACAACGGCAATTACACCGCCGATGACACCGTCAACGAGCAGTGCCGAGAGAAGCGGATTGGCGTTTTCTAAGAGTCCGCCTACCCGGCCTTGGAACATTTCAAGAAGTGTAACAAGTCCGGGGATCGCCCATTCGTTTTCCGCGCCTTCATTGAAAACAATACCCTCTGCGATCCAAGTACCAAGCCATGTCTGCGAAATTTGGAACACGAGGAACATGACGACCGCGAAAATCGGAATACCGAGCCACTTGTTTGTGAGTACCTTGTCAATCTTATCGCTGATATTTTTGTCTTTGGTCAGAACCTTACGTGTTTCAACCTCTTTTACAATTTTGTTGACGAACTCAAAACGCTTTCTGTCTGCCGCTTCAACGACTGCTTTGTCGGTCAAATCGATATCACCCTGATGATATGGCGCGTTTTGCGTGGTGTTCGCAACCGATGCCGCCGTCTCCACGACGGTCTTCAATCCGTCTTGTGTGGTAGAGGTCGTTTCAACGACAGGGCAACCGAGTTTGACGGACAATTTTGCGACATCAATTTTAGTGTCCTTTTTCTTGTTAATATCGCTTTTGTTAAGAGCAACGACTACGGGAATACCAAGCTCCAAGAGTTGTGTTGTAAAGAAAAGGCTGCGGCTCAAGTTAGTCGCGTCCACGATGTTGATGATAACATCGGGATTTTCCTTCTTTACGTAGGAGCTTGTGATACTTTCCTCGCTTGTGAAAGGAGACATGGAATAGGCACCCGGAAGGTCAACGGCAATCAGCTGCTCGCTTCCCCCGTAGTATGCCTTTTTGATGGGGTGTTCTTTCTTTTCTACGGTAACACCTGCCCAGTTGCCGACTTTTTCATTTCGACCGGTGAGGGCATTATACATCGTGGTCTTACCGGAGTTCGGGTTTCCTGTTAAAGCAATTCTCATATTTGCTTCCTCCTTAAATATGATAATGATATGGTCAATCAGTCCCGTGGGACTTGGTTGCAAATTTTAAGTTAGCAACTGCTAACTAACGGCTTTTATATAAGCCGATGTTAGCAATCGCTAACACATCGGCAAAAATAAAACGCGCCCGTGGCAAGCGTAAACTTGCCCAATATTCATACTCGAATCGCCTGCGCCAGGTGCATATCGATATTGTATCTGCCGTCCTTAATCGAGACAACACAGCTTTTTTTGAGACGGGAAACGACCGTAACCGTCTCGCCGCTGTAACAACCGAGAGAGAACAGAAAGGCATTGAGTTCCTCATCATCGGTATCTATTTGATTGATGGTATATTCCCTTCCTTCTTCCGCTTCCCAAAGAGTCATCTTTCTTACCTCTTACAATTAGTTTTTCTTCACACCTGTTAGCAATTGCTAACAACCGTGCTTAAAAATTTGTTAGCAACTGCTAACACGCTTGTCATTATATCACGATTTTTTCATGATGTCAATAGTTTTTTCAAAAAAAATTATCAATTTTGAAATGTTGACTAATTAACCAATTTATGATATAATTCTTATATATAGAATTATACGAAATCATTACTCATTGAGGTAAATTTTATGTCACTTAAAGAATCGGGCGAGATGTATCTCGAAACCATATATATTTTAAGCAAAAAGAGTTCTGCCGTGCGCTCCGTTGACATTGCAGAATATATGAATTATACCAGAGCAAGTGTCAGCCGCGGCGTTGGACTTCTCAAAAAACACGGGCTTATAGATGTTGATAAAAACGGGTTTGTTACGCTGACCGTGGAAGGTATGGTAGCGGCAAAAAAAATTATGGAACGTCACGAGGTTTTGACAGATATGCTGGTACGTCTCGGCATTGACGAGGCAACTGCTGCAAAAGATGCCTGCCGCATGGAACACGTCATCAGCGACGAGACATTTCACGGAATTAAAGAGCACTATGCAAAATATAACAAGTAGTATAAAAGCAAGGGCTTTTTCGCCCTTGCCTTTGCTTTCACTATACAAAAGTCGAATAACTCCTCGGGATTTTTCGACTTTTTCTTTTTTATTTCTCGTCAAGGAAAACAACTATCTTTCTGTTGTTTTCGCTTCCGATAGAGTTTGTGGATACTCCCTCGATCTTCTGGATCTCGGAGTGAATTATCCTTCTCTCGTATGGGTTCATAGGCTCAAGCATAACGCTCTTTTTCTGCTTAAGCACTCTGTCTGCCATTCTTCTTGCAAGCGTGCGGAGCGTTTCCTCACGTCTTGCGCGGTAATTCTCCGCATCTACGGATATCTTTACGTAGGGAGGCTTTACACCGTCAACTCTCTTGTTCGCCGCAAGATTTGCAAGGTACTGAAGAGAATCAAGTGTATCTCCGTGATGACCGATAAGCACGCCTGCTCCCTCGCCCTGAATGTCGATGAGCTTGCAGTCCTTGTCTCCGCCCTCAACGTCCTTCATCTCAACGGTTACGTCAAGTCCCATATCCTGTACGAGCTGATTTATGAAATTGAGCGCGAATATCTCGCCTTTATATACTCTCTTTGCGCTGATCTTTGCGGGAGCGGCACCGATGCCGAAGATTCCCTTTCGGGGCTCCTCAACAACCGTGTACTCGATCTCCTGTGCGCTCTTTACGCCAAACTCGGATACAGCGGCGGCAACGGCATCTTCAACCGTTTTGCCTGTTGTAATTATTTCGTTATTCACTGTTTTTTCTCCTATTGATGCGTTGTTCGCTTATTCTTTTTTGTCTTCTTTTTCTTCTTTGCCTTTTTTGCCGAAAAGACGGGGCTTTTTCTCTTTCTTGTCGCTCTCGTCCTTAAGAGCCGCGCCCTCTGTCATTTTGTTATCGGCAACCTTTTCCTCGGCTTTTGTCTCAAATACCTCTTCTTCGGGAGCCTTCGGACAGTAGTTTCCGTTTTCGTCGTAGTCCTCGTCATCAATGTGATGGAGCGAACGAACGGTTCCCGCTCTTTCGGACTTGACGATCTTCTTAGGCGGCTGTTTGCCGAACATTTCTTTTTCCGCCGCCTTGTAATCCTCCTCCGTAAATGTGGGAAGGGGCATAACACGGCTCATAATGAACTGCTTTAAGACTCCGATAATACTCTTGAACATCCAATATACACCGACTGCTCCGGGAACGATGAACGTCATCCATACGCTCATAAGCGGCATTGTGATGTCCATCATGTTGTTAGAGCAAGCCTGCTGACGGTCGTCAGCGCTTTGTGTGGGCTGGAAGGAGAGCTTTCTGTTTAACTTCATCGAGCCGAAGTAGACGACGAATGTAAGCACGGGTATCACAAGCAGCCATCCGTTTACTGTTGAGAAATCAAACGAAGGCGTAAGTCCGAGGTTCAAGGGACCTACGTTGAAGTTTGCGGGGATCTCGCTTATTCTTCGTACCTCATCAAATACCTCTGCGCCGTTCGCACAGTAGTTCTGAATTCCGGCAAATGCATCCGCGCCAAGCTCTTTTATCTTACTGAATATCTCAATAGAGCCGTTTGTAGCCGTGAGCTTGAGTCCGAGCCCCCCGTCCGCTGCGGACGCGGTAATGTAGGAGTGAAGCACGCTGATAAGCTCTCTTGAGCCTCCGCATACGTACTGTATCGGGTCAACTACGAGCCAATAAAGCACGATGATTATCGGGAACTGTATGAGAAGAGGAAGACAACCGCCCATGGGGTTGAAGTTTTCCTTCTGGTAAAGCTCCTGGATCTCCTGCGTGAGCTTTTGTTTTGTTGCCTGGTCGTTTCTTCCGGCATACTTCTTTCTGATTGCCATCTCTTTGGGTCTGAGCATAGCCTGCTTTATCGAGTTCTTCTGCTGTTTTATTGCAAAAGGAAGCATGATTATCTCAAGCATTATCGCAAAGACAAAGAGGGTCAGAATGTAGCTGTTTGCCGGCATAATGCTCGTGATCCAGTTGAGGAATATACCGATGTAGGAAAGGAGCTTATCGAGAAAGCCTGTCGAAGGGGCAATCTCAACCGTCTCGTCTTTCCAATCCGCAGGTTTCTTTGACGTATCGATGATAGTATTGCTTGCGCATCCCGTCATAACGACAGCCAATACCGCCAAAAGTGCGAGAATAAGCGCAATTTTTGGCAACATTTTTCTGATTTTTTGCATGTTCATTGCTAATTTAGTCCTCTCGTTTTTTCTTTTTCTTTGGACTCTTTTCGCGGTCGTCAAGCTCAAGTTCGTAGTTGAAAACGAACCTGTCGCCGTCACCGCTGCCATTTTGGAAAGTCTCATCATCCCCGCCCTTTTTACTTCTGAGTCCCGTCAAGGGGACGGGATCATATCCGCCGGGACAAAACGGGTTGCAGCGAAAAATTCGCGTTACCATCAAATAAAACCCGACGAAAAAGCCTCGTTTCTCAAACGCCTCCAGGGCATAGGCTGAGCATGTAGGCGTGAACCTACAGCAGGGCTTCGATTTTAAGGGAGATAAAAATTTTCTGTAAAAGCGTATCAAAGCCATACAAATGTGCTTCATCTGTAATTATTCCCCATGTTTTTCAAGCATATCAAGCTTTTTGAACGCATATCTCAGTTCGCCTTGGATCTCGGGACTCTTTCTCCCTGCGATCTCGGGCTTTGCGCTGACCACAATGAGGTATCCTTTGCGCAATTTGTCCTCAAGCGGAGCGTATGCAGCTCTGATGATCCTTTTTGCTCTGTTCCTCTTGACTGCCGTGCCTATCTTCTTCGACACAGAGATGCCGAATCTGTTTACCATGACCTTAAGAGGGTGACTTTTCTGCAAAAGCCTCGCATGCGTGTCCTTCAGGACATACACACAGACGTATCTGCCGAAAAACCGTTTGCTTGACCGATATGTCTTGTTATAAAGATGGTGTTCCTTGATTGCGGGAAATTTCATGGGCATCACCTCTAAAAAATAGTCTTGCGCTTCCGTGTTTTTAATTTTAATAATGCATGTCAGTTTACATTATTCCCTCATTGTTCCGATATAGATGCCCGAGGGTAGGCTTTTTAACGATTATTTAAATACTGTTTTTTACAAATTTGTATTATTCTGTAAAAACTTTCAAACAGCAAAAACCCCGATGACTGCCGCATTTACGAAAAAAATCGAATCAGCACTTGTCATCGGCGTTTTTATGAATATTGGGGCAACTGAAAAATCAGTGAGTAAGTCTCTTTCTGCCCTTTGCGCGGCGTCTCTTAAGAACTGCTCTGCCGTCTGCAGTTTTCATTCTCTTTCTGAAGCCATGCTCCTTTTTTCTCTGACGCTTTTTGGGTTGATAAGTTCTGAGCATTAATCTGCACCTCCTTGAATAATAGATCGGAAGCGTTTTAGTCTGCGGTCGGCACGATCCCGACCGAAATAGCATCTGCTATTTACGCTTTTACACAATGACATTCCATATTATACACGATGAGATATGCTTTTGTCAAGGGTTTTTTTGAATTTTTTTGGTTTTTTTGCTTTTATCGCATAGATCGAGGTATTATTTTCATTCGGGGATCCGTGCAATGATCTTCCTGTAAATGAAGATGAAGAACACAGAACTCACTATGACCGATGCTATCTCGGCTATCGGGAAGGACCACCAGACCGCTGCCGCATCTCCGAAGCTTGCCAAAAGATAGGCTACGGGTATCAGTACAAGCAGCTGGCGCGCGATAGAAACAAACATCGAATAAACACTCTTTCCGAGTGCCTGGAATACCGAACCGATTATGATGCAGAATCCCGCAAAAACAAAGGAAAGCGAGATGATACGCAGGCAAGGCACCGCTATGCTAAGAGTTGCGGGATCGGTCATGTTGAAAAATCCGAGCAAAATCTTGGGGAAAAACTGAAAGGCAACAGTGCCGAGCGCCATATATCCGACGGAATAAAGTATTCCGAGCTTGACGGTTCCCATCATTCTCTTTCTCTTCTGCGCCCCGAAGTTATACGCCACTATCGGAACGATTCCGTTATTGAGTCCGAATATCGGCATAAATATGAAGCTTTGAAGCTTAAAATAAACGCCGAAGGCATTTTGCGAAAGTTGTCCTACCGTCTGTCCTGTTCCCTCCGCTATCTCGTTAAATCCGTTGAGTATTCCGTTGAAGAGAACATTCATGACCGAGCCTATCGATGCCATGACGATCGACGGGATGCCGATAGCGTAGATCCTTCCGATTATTCTTGCACTTGGTATGAATCCTTTTATCGAGAGATCTATCTCCCTGTTGAATTTGGCATTGAGTACGATTGCAAGAATAAATGCAACGACCTGACCGATAACCGTCGCTATCGCCGCTCCCTTGATGCCGAGTCCGAGTGTGAAAATGAATACGGGGTCGAGCAGGATATTGATTATCGCTCCGACACCCTGAGTTACCATGGCAAGGTGAGTTTTTCCGGTCGATATCATCAGTCTCTCCATGACGATCTGTCCGAAAATTCCGAACGAGAAGATATAACAGATTGAAAGATAATCGACGCCTGCCGAAATGACCTTTTCATTGCCTGTCATCCACGTCATGTAGGTTCTCATGCATGTAAAGCCGAGGAAGAGGAACACTATATAGCTGCACAAAGCCAAAAATACGCCGTTTGAAGCGACACGGTTTGCGCCCTTTTGGTCCTTTTCGCCGAGGGCTTTTGAAAGCAGAGCGTTTATACCTACACCCGTACCCGTTGCAACGGCTATCATGAAGTTTTGCGCCGCGAACGCGAGCGATATTGCGGTAAGCTCGTTTTGCTCCGCCGATATCCTTGCGACATAGAGGCTGTCGACGATGTTATAGAGTGCCTGCACGAGCATTGATATAACCATGGGCAACGCCATGGTCAATAGCAGTTTATTTACGGGCATGGTGCCCATTTTGTTTTCCTTTGGCGGTTCCGTATGAATTGCCGCCGCATCATTTTGTGACATTTTTTTATCCTTTTTTTACAAATGCGCATTTTTTCCTAAAATGCGGAACAGAAATATGATAACATATTATTTTGTACTTGTCAATAGCGAAATTTTGCCTTATCCCTTGACGTAAATAGCACTAAATGATATAATTATACTGTATTTTGGTGAGAGGAGGAATAAAAAATGCACGCCATTATCAAAGAAGCTGATTTTCGCAAGGAGATAAAGAGTACTCCTGCGTCGGGATACCTTTTCTTCGGCGACGAGGATTACATGAAAAAGTTTGCGCTTGATACGGCTGTCTCGGCTCTCTCTCCCGAGCCTGCATTTTCGTTCTTCAACGAGATTCGCCTTGACTCATTTTCCTACTCGCCCGAGGCTCTTGTTGACGCACTGATGCCTGCTCCCATGATGGCTGATCGCAAGATAGTCATTCTCTCGGGGCTTGACTTCACGGCGATGAAGCAGGGGGAGCTTGACCTGCTTTGCAAGGCTCTCGAATCGCTTGGCGAATATGACTACAACACTCTAATAATCAACACGAGTGCCGACCGCTTTGATCCGGGATTATTGCCGAAAAAACCGTCAAATACTCTTCAGAAGCTCTCGGAGTATCTTGTCCCTGTTCAGTTTGAGAAAAACTCGCCCGCACGGCTTGCCTCTTGGGTTGAAAAGCATCTTGAACACAACGGAGTGAACGCCTCTCCCGATGTCTGCTCGTTTATTATCGAGCGGTGCGGCAGGGATATGTTCAATCTCGCAAACGAGACGGACAAGTTATCGTTCTACGTCCTGTCCGAGGGGAGGCAGGAGGTCACCAGGAAGGATGTTCTGACAGTAGCAATACCCGTCGGCGAATACGATGCCTTTGCTTTCACAAATGCCATCGGTGCGAGAAGACGGGACGATGCGCTTGAAATCTTGCGCGACATGAAGGGGAGAAAGCTTGACCCGATAATCATTATCAGTGAGATAACACGAACTGTCTGCGAGATGCTAACGGTGGCAATTATGCGTGCCGACGGGTTTACTCAAAAAGAGATATCCGAAAAAACAAAGATACATGAATACCGCGTAGGTGTTATCATGCGAACTCTCCCCGATGAGGAAATGTGCAAGCGGATGCTCAGCCGCTGCAGTGATGCCGACCTTGAAATAAAATCCTCGCGCGACGGCTACGCAGTGCTTGAAAGGCTTATTTGCACAATATAAGTCGATAAAAAACTATTGACAAATAAAAAAAGATAGTATATAATTATCTCGGTCATCTTCCATGGGAAGAAATATATTAATTCGGAAAGGAAAAAATTATGTCGTTCAACATTCAGCTTAAAGAAATCAATGACATTTACAAACTCGTTAACATTCTTGTAGGATTTGAAGGCGAGGTCGACCTTGAGTCGGGCAGATACAAGGTAGACGGCAAGTCTATTCTCGGTATCTTCTCTCTTGACCTTCGTCAGCCGATAAAGCTCACATACAACCATGAGACCGGAGCCGAAAAGCTCCGTGAGCAGCTCGCTCCGTTTATTGTAGAATAAAAGCACAAAGGGCGGTCTTCCGCCCTTTTAAAATATGAGAACAAAAATATATTTTGCCGCCTCAAGATGCACGGCTTTATGCAGAGACCAAGCGGCAGAATGGAGTTATAAATGAATCTCCTTGACACGATCGCCGCCATAAGTACGCCTTACGGTAAGGGCGGTATTGCAGTGATAAGAATTTCAGGCTCGGATGCCGTCTCGATTGCCGAAAAAGTCTTTATCCCAAAAAATAAAAATCCGCTTTCATCCTTTGAGAGCAACCACGCTGTATACGGCTCGATTCTCTCAAATAAGAACGGTAAAAAAACTGAAATTGATGACGGTATAGCCGTAGTATTTCGCGCGCCTGCATCGTTTACGGGTGAGGATACGGTTGAGATATCCTGCCACGGCGGAGTCCTCCTTACGCAAAGGGTGCTTGAAGCCGTGCTTGCCTCCGGTGCGAGAGCGGCGACCGCCGGCGAGTTTACCCGACGCGCCTTCATAAACGGCAAAATGACGCTCACAAGTGCCGAATCTCTCGGAGAATTGCTCTCCGCTTCGACCGATGAGCAGATAAGTCTTGCGCGCTCGGGACTCTCGGGAAGACTGTCAAGCGAAATATCTCTGATCTACAATTCGCTTTGTGACATTTTGGCGGCAATATACGCACACATCGACTACCCCGACGAGGATCTTGCCGACATCAGCCGCGACGAAATGCTTAAGGTTGCGGAAAAAAATCTTTCAAAACTTCGTCACCTCGCCGCGACCTATACAACGGGACATGCCGTCGGAGAAGGAATTGCCACGGCAATTGTCGGCAGGACAAACGCAGGAAAGAGTACGCTTTATAACCTGATAGTCGGCAGAGATGCCGCTATCGTGACAGATATTGAAGGCACTACCCGTGATATTTTGACCGAGTCGGCAAAACTCGGCAAGGTAACCTTGCGCCTGTCCGACACCGCAGGTATTCGCTGCACCTCGGACAAGGTCGAATCTATCGGAATTGAGCGCGCGAGGCGCGAAGCGGAGTCCGCCGAGCTGATTTTAGCCGTATTTGACGGCAGCCGAGCGCCCGACAGTGATGATGTCGACTTCTGCAACTACCTCGAAACACTCAGCGGAATTAAAATCGCTATAATCAACAAGAGCGACCTCAAAACAGTACCCGAAATGCAGAGATTAGTCGAAAAATTCGACTTGTCTATTCCCTTCTCCGCCGAAACAGGCAAAGGCTTTGATGTCCTCTCTTCTGCGGTCGAAAAAATATACATCGACAACGACCTCGATATGGGGCAGAGCGCAATCATCGCAAATGCCCGTCAAAACGCGGCAATCATTCGCACTATCGATACCCTTTCGGACGCAATTTTCTCTATCCGCCAAGAACTTCCCCTTGAGGTCTGCTGCGTTGAGGTCGAAAACGCCCTCTCCGCACTCGGCGAGCTTGACGGAAGAACCGTTTCCGATGACATTATCTCAAAAATTTTCGCAAATTTCTGCGTTGGAAAATAGATAGATTGCGCTATGGATTTAGGGAAACCCTTTTTAGAAAAAAGGGTTTTCCCTATAACCCTTCCCAAAAACTTTTAATATGGGTTTCTAACTAAGGTGAAGTAGACGCAATATGCACCGTGAGGATAAACTGAATCAAAATCAATTTGGTGCAAACCGCTCCCTGCAAGCAGGGAGTCCGAGTCACATTTCAAATTCAACCTACTGAGATATTGCGTATTGGAACAGTATTAAACCCAGCCGAGAAAGAAAAATTCAAGTCGAAGTAATCTTAAGTTGAAAATTGAGTTTGCTGAGAAGGTTTGTGTTAGAACTTTGTTTAACCCATCCGAGGAGGAACAATGAAAATACTTGCAATTGGCGACATTGTGGGAACACGCGCCATTAAATATTTAAGAGAAAAGCTCTGGAAGCTTCGAGATGAGAAAAAGATTGACTTTGTAATTGCAAACGGGGAAAATGCGACCGAAATACACGGGCTATCCGCCGCCGACGCGCAGGCTATCCTCGACTGTGGCGTGGATTTTATAACGCTCGGAAATCACACGTGGAATAAACGTGATATATACGCCTTTTTGGACTTAAACGGCGAGTGCATAATCCGCCCTGCAAACTACCCCGGCAGTGCTCCGGGCTACGGCTATTCAATAGTGGATATACAAGGCTACCGCACGCTTATTATGAATGTCCTCGGTCAGGTGTTTTTGGAGCCGGTCGGGGATCCGTTTGAAGCGGTTGAGTACATTTTGGCGCGTGAAGAAGGCAATTTTGACCTCTCAATACTTGATATTCACGCCGAGGCAACGAGCGAAAAATATGCAGTAGCGCATGTTTTCGACGGCAAAATCAACATGATCTTCGGCACTCACACCCATGTCCCGACTGCCGACACACAAATACTTCCGGGCGGCACTGCATACGTCACCGACCTCGGGATGACGGGACCTCGAAACGGCGTACTCGGGGTCGATGCAGAAGCAACGATAACCAAAATGAGAATGCATATGCCCACCCGTTTCACGGTCGCGGACGGAGAAATCAGCGCCGACGCGATAATATTTGAGCTTGACGGCGACAAGGTGACAAGAATTGAAAGGATCGTTTTCTGATAAGGATTTTTATGGAGATTAGAAGAACAAAATGCGAGGATTTGTCTGCGCTCATGCAAATTTTTGACGAGGCGCGGGGAACGATCGCTTCTCTCGGCATCGACCAGTGGCAAGACGGTTATCCTACGCGCGACATAATAGAAGAAGACGTAAAAAAAGCGCAGTCATACTGCGTTTTGTGTGAGTCGGACGACGGAGGCTGTGAGATCGTCGGAACGTTTGCGCTCATTGACTACGGAGAGCCGACGTACGATAAAATTTTTGACGGCAAGTGGCTCACAGGTGACCTTAGCGACGGCTATTTCGCCATTCACCGTGTCGCGATATCGGTCAAAAACCGAGGAAGCGGAATTTCGACGCAAATAATTGATTTTTGCGCTGAGCAGGCAAGAAACGCAGGAAAAATCTCGCTTAGAATCGACACCCACCGAGGAAATCTTGTCATGCGCCGTATGCTCGAAAAACACGGTTTTGTCCACTGCGGGACCATATATCTTTCAGACGGAGCAGAGCGAGTCGCGTACGAAAAGATGCTCTGATAATATTATTCTGAGAAGGGGCTGTTGCAAAACTCGCATAATGCACAAAAAACAAGGTTTCTCAACCGGAAAAAGCCTTGTTTTCTGTTTGTTTGATAAGGTATAATATTTTTCGCAAATTCAAAAAAGTTCGGGAAAAATTATTGACAGTACCTATAAAGCAATATTCGTATTTACCAAGCCTGAATGGTTATTATAGACCACTCTGCATAATTCTCAAACCATAACGTACATCCGGTTCCTTTACCTACCCACGATCCCCCAACTAAACGAATCGCTTCTCTGTTCTTAGTCTCAGGTGATTCACACAACAATAGATTATTATTTCATAAGTAATAACAGAAAGTATGCATCACTTGAGTTTAATAAAATCTTCTCTGCTGTAGAAATCTTCAATCACCTTACATATCGCATTCGAAATCTCTCGATTTATAGAACCTCTGTCTTTGCCCGTTTCGATTGCCTTCAAGAATGCCACAAGCTCATATCTGATTCCTTCGCCGTCTAATTGATAGAAATATCTCTTATTCTCACTTTGATTCTCATATCGAATCTCGAAATATTCAGTTTTCCACCACGGAGCCGGAATGTAAATGTAACCTTTTGTTCCCGAAACAATCAGGTCTCCCTCTGATTTGACACCTTTACCGACTTTAACTGTCGCCACTGCATCTTCATATACGAAATCAATTTTTGTAAAAATGTCAAATGTTTCATTCAACATTTTTGATACTATTCTTTTTTCTTTATATTCTGTACCCAATAACTGAAAAATCGGAAGCATTACCGTTGGACCCCAAGCATTGATACTGTTCCAGGTATTGTCTATTTTGTTTTCTTCAATAAGTTCTATATCTCTAAGGCTTGTTGCTGTAGCATCTATGGAAACAATTTTCCCGATTTTCCCGCCTTTTGCCAAGAGCAACATTCTTGAATATGCCGTTGAGTAGGCAGTTTTAATGGAATCCATTAAAATACAATTCTTTTGTTCTGCGAATTCATGTAATTCTTTGCTTTGCTCATTTGTTAATGCAACAGGAGCTTCACAAAGAACATGTTTGCCGCATTCAATAGCTTTTTTTATCTGTTCATAGTGTAAACGAGGCTGAGAAAAAATGTATATAGCATCAACGCAAGAAAGCAGTTCTTCATATGAGGCGACTCTTCTTATTCCGATTTCTCTGTCACTATCGGTATAAATAGCTTCTGCAGCTAAACCGTTAACTAAACGCGACTCGTTTAAAAATTTATCTATTACAATTGATTCTCCAACAAATCCAAGTTTTACCTGTCTCTTCTCAGCTCTGATTTCGGAACTTGAAACTCCTTGTGTTCTGTCAAGATATACAACTTTGCAGTACTCATTCAGATAATCAAACTGACCAACCCAGTCAGACCCTACAGTAAAAATGTCTACATCGAGTCTTCGGATGTCATCAATTTTCTGCCCTTCATACTCTTCGATAATAATTTCATCAGCTATACCGGTAGCTCTGACCGCTTCAACACGCTCCATTAGTGACTGCTGCACATTAATCTTGCCGCGAGTCTTGTCAAAATCATCGGCAGTAACTCCGACAATTAAGTAATCTCCCAGCTCTTTCGCTCTCTCTAAAAGTCTGATATGACCATAGTGGAGCAAATCAAAAGTACCGTATGTAATTACTTTTGTCATACCGACATCCTCCAATTACAAAAGATTCCTCTTTTGCATATCTTTTAAAGCATCGATAAGTGATGTATTATCTTCGTGTGTTAATGCGCCTATATGCCCAACTCTGAAAATAGTATCCTTCATATCCCCACCATTAGGACAAATCCAGATTCCATACTCGTCTTTTAATGTCAAGAAAACATCATAAGCATTAGCTGTTGTCGGATGGACAGATGTTACTCCGTTGGCAGGGCTTTCCGAAACAAGCTCAAACGGGAGTTCCTTTATTTTTGCTCGAAAATCTTCCGCCTGTGCTGCAACACGTGCAACCTCAGCATCAGCTCCCCCGTTTCTTTCAATCTCTTTGAGCCTTTCGTTTATCTGCAAAAGGATACCCACCGCAGGTGTAAAAGGAGTCTGACCTCTCTCTTGGTCTTTAAGTGCGTCTTTCAAATTGAAATACATACTTCTGACATTTGATGACTCAATTCTTTCAAGTCCATTTGGCGAGAGAACAATAATTGAAATACCGGGAGGGCATGCCAGAACCTTTTGAGATCCTGTAATCATTACATCTGCTCCGCACTCTGCCATATTAAAGGGGTCAGCCAAAAATGCAGATACGCAATCACAGACAAAGAACATGTTATTCTTTTTACAGAAGTCACCAATCATCATCGTGTCATAGAGAACAGCCGTTGACGTCTCATCAACATTGACAAGCAGTCCTGTAAATCCTTGATTGTCGTATTCGTATAATCTTTCCTTAGTGAGTTTTTTTCCGTGTTCCAGCTTCAAGACAACATGAGGGATCTCGTGTATCTCACAAAGCTCAACAAACCGCCGACCAAAACTACCGCCGTTGATTACAAGTACCTTATCGTCCTTTGAAAAACAGTTCATTACAACAGCTTCCATAGAGCCGGTGCTTGAGCATGTCATAAATACAGCTCTGGATCCTTCCGGTGCCTTTGAGTATTCAAGCATATATTTTTCGTTTTCAAGCATTACAGCAGAAAACTCAGCTGTTCTGAAATATGGAACCTGTTCTGCTCCGATTGAACGAACTCCATCAGATGACATTACAGGACCAACAGTAAAATTAAGCATAGCATTCTTCTCCTTAATTTATCTCAGGCAATTGATAACTTTGATCATCATATGTGATGGTCGCAGCACCCCCGGAAATATAAACCAAGTCACCAACAATCATTCTTCCGCTAGTACCAACTAGTTGAATTGCGAGACTGGCAACCTCTTCAGCTGTACAATACCGTTTTGAAGGGTTCTTTTCGTTATACAAGTCACTTCCATCTTTACCTAACATCTCCGTAGCTGTCGGTCCAGGCGCAATACCATTTACAACTATATCATATGGAATTAAAGCCTTTGCCAATCCACTGGTAAGCCCCCTAATGGCCCATTTGGACAGCATATATGGATTAATTGCGGGTCTTGCTGAAGATGTGCTACCAACCATTAGGATATTGCCTTTTATTTCATTACGTATCATGTATTTAGAAAACAACTGCGACAGAAAAAAAACAGCTTTAATATTGGTGTTCATTACTCTATCAAACTCATCTTCCGTTATAACCGGAAATAATTGCTGGCACATCACACCGGCATTATTAACCAAAATGTCAATTTTGAAAGGAAGATTTGCTAAATACCCATCCATAACATTTAACATGCTCTCGGTATCCGAAATATCTAAGCTTAATGTCCTAATCTTTTCGTCATACTGGAGACCTAAACTTGCCTTGGCTCTTAGCAGCTTCTCACCATTTCTCCCTATCAGTACAACATTATCTATATTCCCAACTAATAGTTGTTTTGCTATTTCAAACCCGATTCCACTTCCACCACCGGTGATTATTGCATTTCTTCCTTTAAAATCGTTGACCATTATAAATCACCCAACTGTTCTTCCAATTTTCGGTATACATTTAGCGTTACCTGACCATCAGATACAGTTTCTGTAAAGGCCTCTAAGACAATTGGCTTATCGCTAGTACCCACGAACGTCTTTAATTTGTCATCCAGTTCATCTTCAGCCCGCACTGAAAGGTACTTAAATCCCGCCGATATTGCCCAACCTTCCGCATTTATGGTATGTTTCGCTCCAATATGTAAATCTATTGTCTTATTTTTGCTTGCTCCCGGTGAAATATAGAACTCACCACCGCCGAAGTTATTAACGACTAAAATCCTCACATTATTCTTTATATGCCTGATTTGCAGAGCATTCATTGCATAGAAAAAACTTAGGTCGCCAACAACGATAAAAGATAAATCATCCGTACAGTATGCCTGTCCTAAAAATGTTGGTAAGTTTCCATCAATACCAAATGTATTTACGTTTGAATATACTCTAACCGATTCGTCGATTTCAAAAAACTGAGCAAGTCTAGTGGCATTTAAAATGCTTAGATGTAGTAGAGAGTTATTAGGTATTATTCTCAGAAAACTACCTATTACAGAGAAATTTGAGTATGGCAATTCAGGTAATACAGCATGCTCGTCCAGTTTCTTCCACTTCTCATAGTACTTGGTGTCGTAAGCATCAACTTTGCTCATTATCTGATTGCAGAGGTCAGTAACCCTTGTATGTATGATTTTAGTTTGAGATTTAAAGCAATCTCTAATAACACCGTCTTCGCACACAGCCCAATGCTCAAACAATCTTGCATTTGCTTTTAGTAAATCTTTTGTTCTTTCCTGAAAATTCAGGCCACAAGTAATTACAATATCAGGCAAGTATTTCTGAATTGTTTTTGAATTCAGCCCCTTAATCACTCTGGAAGCATTGATGTTCTTGCTTGATTTAAAATTCGATAAAGAATCTGTAAGAACCGGTATATTATACTTTTCAACGAACTCTCTAATAATACTCTTTTCATCGTCACTCAGTACAATGTCTTGGCCAAACACAAACAAGATATTTTTGCCTTTGAATGAGGCATATATATCCTCAAAGTCTGAGCGAATATCATAGTAATCAATAAATTTGATATCATTGATTCCGTACTTGTGCTGTCCATCTTCCATCATGTCATTTGCATCACCGATAAGCGGAACATTAATATGAATAGGACCTCCGCCATTGTTCTTTAATGCAATAAAGGCCTCATTTAGAATTCGCTGGCAATACCATACATCCTCTTCATCCTTGATTACAGGCAGATTTATATTCTTCTTAGTAATGGAATCAAACAATGACATTTGATCAATTTTTTGTGTTTCTAACTGGTTTAACACATACGGAGAACGATCAAACGTAATAACCACCAATGGTACATTGGAATAGAATGCCTCCGAAACACCACTGACATAATTAGAAACCGCTGTTCCGCTTGTACATGCTATGGCAACAAGTTCTTTGCTCTCTTGTGCAAGCCCCATTCCAAAGAACGCCGCGTTTCTTTCATCGACTACCGAGAAACATTCAAAATCTTCATCGACTTCAACAGCGGAGATAAACGGAATATTTCTTGAACCGGAAGACAGTACGATTTTCTTTATTCCATGCCTTTTCAAAAAAGCCACTAATATTTTGTTATTTATGTATTCCATGTTTGTCCCCTTTACCTTCCAATAACTTAAGTTCTCTATTTAGATATTCAATGGATTCTGTTCTTGCCTTTGATATCCTTTCATGCACCAAGTCATAATTGATTTCATGATTAAATTCTTCTTTTCCGGTAACGAGCATATGGTCAGACAAACCGAAAAGTTGCAGAATCTCGTCAATCTTTGTATTACACTGTTCCCTGGAGAAGATCACAAATGGTCTTCTATACTGAACAGCGAAAATCATTCCGTGAAATGAATTCGTGACAACATACTCTGCGTGCTTAACAAGTGACAGAAATTCCTCTACTCCTGCCTGATAGAACATTCTATGACCTTTTTCGGCATTTGTTGCCCTTAAACTAATCTCAACAATTTTCCAACCATTTTTCTTTGCCAGCCCCTCTGCATACTGTTCCATAACCGGAGAATATCTTCTGGAGTAATAAAGCAAATATTTGTCCTCTTCCAATCTTTCCCCAACAGCAATCTCATCATATTTTTCAGATGTATGGAGAAGTGTTGGATCTACTACCTTTTGTACGGGAACATCCACGTGTTCCGTTACATAAGGAACCATATGGTTCTCACGCAGTCCAAACGCCTTGAAGTTCTTAAGTCTTTCATTCAAGATTCGACAATTCTCTTCTGATAAGGTTGGATCACCAAAGCTCGCAGCATACGCTACGGAGTTTCCTTTCATACAATCATAATTTGCATAGAAGCCATCGTCAAATCCGAATTCATCCATACAAAAGATTGTATCACTTCCGCAAACAAATCCATCCAAGCGTTCATCCGTAACTACATCATTGAAATTCACAGAAGTATATTTGCGCGGTGTTCTTTTGAATCTTTCTGAGTAGAATTTATCAAACTTACAATAATTCTCTCGGATTGCAGGCATAGTAAGCTCGCACATTCTCTTTGATTCTGCATCCTTATCCCACATATTCTTGAACGGATTAAGAGGGTCTTTATCAGCTAAAACATCCGGGCAATAATCCACAAGCACAGGCTGATACCCAAGCGAGGAAATTGCTTGATGTAATGCCCAAGATTGTAACGCAGACCCATAATTTGTAAAGTTACCGTATATATTGTATGAAATAACACCTAAATTTTTCATTGTTCTTCTCCGGGATTAACTCGATAAGCAGTAAATGTGTGATGAGTGTGACGTTGTGATTCGGGGGGGAGTATCATATAATCACCATACAGTTTTCTAAGGTAGGCATCATATCCTCGCAAGGCTCTGACTTCTCTGCCCTCAAATACCACTTTGATACAGTCAAAATACTCCTCTCGCGGAAGAATCGTTTTCTCTCTGAATGAACCCGAAAGTGCTCCCGCATATTTAGATGAATAGAAATCGTATTTCGCATTTGCCTTATCCAATTTTCGAGCAATTCTATTTGCAGAGACATTGCGCGTAATCAAAAACAAGGCAAATCTTATCGGCTCATAAACAATCGAATGAGTTGTGCTTTTAGAATACTTTTTCATTCCTGCGCAGGTCATTAAAAGTTGTTTGAATTTTCCACGTTTAACATTCTTCTTTGCTTGTTTAACTGAATCTCCCAATCCATCTACCGGAAAAATATCAATGCTTACGCCCATATTTGCTCCATTAATGTTAGTGACTTGGTCTTCGATGACAGTCGATGTATCGCACACTTTGGCAAAAACATCTTGATAATATGGATTATTATTGCAACACACTACTTTGAGTCCATCCTTGCCGTCACCAAAGTATTCTATCAGTTCACAATAATCCTTTCGCGGCATCATAATGTCAATATCGTCGTCCCAAGGAATGAATCCCTTATGTCGTATGGCACCTATAAGCGTTCCTGCTGTAATTGAGTAGTTCCAACCTTTTTGATTGCAAAGTTGGTCAATTTTCATCAAAATATCCAGTGCTATTTCTTTTATTTCGTTATCTTGAATTGGTTTCATTATGTCCTCCAAGTTAATCCTTTATAATCAAGAATACCTAATTCCCCTTGCTGCTAAAGATTCACACTTTTTAATAAATCATCGTTTAATCATTTTTCTTAAGTGTTTCATATCATCTTTTGCAAAAATGAAGAACATCACGCAGTAGCACAGTACACAAATTAAAATTGAAACGATTTGCCAATAAAGAGAATCAAAAAGATTCTTTGTGAAAAAACCGACAACGTACATGCCCGCAGTCAGTAATGCAGGCTTCGCCAAATTTTTTATTACTCTTTTGATGGATATTTTAAAGACCTTAGAGATAATTATCAAACTCGGAATTACAATATCCAATCTGGCAATACATCTGATTATAACGAATGTTTCCAAACCATATTTGACACCAATAACACAGCAAGGAATCAAAATCAGCATGTCCAGCAGTTGAAGATACACTGAAATTTTAGGTTTTCCTTTAGAAATATATATTGCGCTGTTTATACTGACCAGCAAAATTCTGAGGATTGAAACAACCGACCACAACGCAATCACGAACTCGGCATCTTCCCATCCTGAACCAAACACGATTTTTACTGCTAATTCACGAAATAAAAATATGCCCACACCCATCGGCAATAAAATATAGGCTAAAATCCGTTGCATATTAAAAAATGTGTTGTTATACTCTTCGTCATCATCACATTTTGAAAGAGCAACAATTAATACATTTGTTATTCCGTACTGAGGGATGGAGAGCACACCGTTTACTACACTCTGTGAATTTTTATATATTCCGAGATTGTGAGAATTCATTCTATTCCCCACTATGAATGAATCAAACCAGGATGTTGCCCAAACGGATATTCCTTCAACCATTATCCACATACTAAAGGAAAAGATGTTTTTCAACCTCCGGAAACTATAATAGAAATGCGGTCTCCATACCGCACGAACCGACAGTATTAAAGAGCGAAGCAAATATCCCACTATATTACCAATGATTATTGCCCAATATCCAATTCCGCTAAAGGCTAAAGACAGGGTAACACCTAAAGTTACAATAGATGAAATCAGTTGGCTTACAAAAGGTCTTCTGAAGTTGTATTCCCTATGATAAACGGCTGTTTGAATACTGGAAAGCGCTGTTATCGGCAACTGCATACACGCAATAACCATAGCAAACTCTAATTCGGGATTTCCCAATACAAAACATATCGGCTCCCTGAAAAGCGAAATTATTGCCCATAATAATACTGATATGGAAAGGTGTGTCCAAAACGCAACATCGGAATCCTTAGATAATTCCGAAGAATCTTTGTAGTCCTTACTGACGATATACTTTTGAAATCCCGATTCACTTATTGTGTCTGCAAAGCTGGTTACCATTGTTATGGTAGCAATTGCTCCAAACACTTCAGGTGCAAACAGACGCGCCAATATCATATTAGAAAGGGGCGGAATTATCTTCGCAATAATTTGGGTCAAAAAAGACCATGATGTAGCTTTTGCTATCTTTTTATCATTCATAACCAACTTACTTGCCCCTTTTGTTAAATATTCATACAAATTAATAGAGCTCTGTGCAAACTAATAACGAATTCTTAATAGACAGTCTAAAACGGTTCTTGCTCCATTAGTTCAATTTTAATATTTTCCATATTTCCTTTCTTTTCAATCTCCATTCAGGAATATCATCAATAATTTGAGATGATTTTGCATAGAAAGGGATTACTACACTATTCTCTAACCCTTCATACCTTTGCTTTGTGAAAATGATTTTGTTTTTGTATGGCAATGAATTAAAGATATATAAATCCTCTTTTTCACATAAATTCATTTCAGAAAATTTAACAATTAAATTGTCTCGGTTAACTCTTGATAATCTTTTATTCCATTTTTCTTCTGCCACTTTAGGATCCTTGTAATGTAAAAAAATAATTTCTATATCGTCCAACACTCCTACCGGCACATCTTGCTGACCTTTAAGAATAAGTATGTCTTTATATCTTGACTCATTATATGTAATCATTTTTAATTTGCAAGATAAATAATACTCAATATTAGAAACGAATTTTATATAATCCTTCGCGAAAAAATACGAACCTACCGTTGGAGAGAGCTTATTTAATCCGCAGTACTCATATACTGTTCCTCCCCAGCAGTTATTTGAAATGATAGTAAAGGTTTGACCTTTATATTGTTGAAATCTCTTCTTTTCTGTAAATCTATCTGCCAATTTATAGAAACACCTCAGAATCTTAGTTCTAGCTCTTTTAACTAATCTCTTTTTTTCTCTTTGTTCGATTCTTATTTTTTCAATATCATTCATGGGGTTTTCTCCTGCTTTTTCTTACATATCGGATTTTCTATAAATTTATGCATTAGATATCCTAAAGTTATTAATACGATTATCGGCAATAAAATAATCCATTCGCTCTTAAGACCTGCGCGATACAAATTAACAATCATGACATATCCAATATTTTGATGTATTAAATATAACGGATACGAAATGGATGCAATAAAAGTCAGCGGATACAACACTTTTCTCATCATACTCGGGGGTTCAACATTGGATTTTTCCATTAAGATGATCCCCACAAGCAGAACATTGGATAATAAAAAGAAAAAGCCATAATCCAAATTAAACATCCTGAATTGCGTGGCAATACATAGCAACCAACCCACAGTATTTACCACATACTCAAATGCTTTTTTACTGTTAAACAGAAAAAAGACAAATCCTCCTGCCAGAAACATGTGTGCATATTGAGCCATGAATAATTTGTTGGCTAAAGAATATACAATACCATAGCCTTCAAAGAAAGGAATTATGTTTGCAATAAGGAGCCATATGATTGCTATAAATGAGAACTTTGTTTTTTGCTTCAAAAACACCATGAAGAACGCCATAAAGAAATAAAAAATCAACTCGTTTGCTAACGTCCAATATGCGCCATCCACCGGCTCGACTCCCAAAAACGATTCGAGCATTGTCAGATTAATGAGGAACGATTTTAGCGACACGGCTCTTTCAACCAAAAAAAATTTTGTAACGACAAAGGTCAAAATTACAGCACACCAATAACATGGAAATAGCCGAACCAACTTGCTTTTCACATACGTCCAAACTGTTGTATCTTCTTTATAGTGCCTTAATGATAGGTATCCGCTTAGCAAAAAAAACACGCACACACCCATGTAACCAAACGGAATTTTAAAAGTCCATCTCTCACTGAGCTCGGGAAACAGCTCCACAATCCTGGTTGTGTAATGATATAACACGACCAACAAGCATGCTAACCCTCTCATATAATCAAAACCGTGTATTCTCTTTTTCTCAATACTCATATGGGCCCATATGTTCCTTAGTTCTCTTTTATTTTCGGTATAGAAGGTTTTTTATTTATGACATTCAGATAAGCATAAACAATAGCTATAAGAATTTGTGTATACGCAGAAATATACATGACCATCGTGATAAAGGAAAATAATAACACCGCGCAAATTATTATCATTGTATAATCCAGCGTGGTTTTTTGTTTCACTTTAATGCCCTTGAACATTAGAGATATGGTTGGCCAATAATATAACAACGCAATTGGTATTCCGTAACTGCACATTACTTCAAGATAGTCACAATGGCAATATACACCAATTCCGCTCTTTGATGCGAAATTTCCCAATCCAATTCCAAAAATCGGACTGCCCTTTACAAATTTCCAAGCCAATGCCATATATTTTTCTCTTAAATCAATGCTTGACGATTCGGATGCCCCATGAAAAAAAGCATTTATCATTGACTCGACTCGTCGTCCGATTGTCTGATATAGACTTTCGTTTGTCATGATAACTTGATAACCTACAAACAAGACAACCGCAAGACCCAAAACAGCAAATATCAGATTTTTCTTTTTTTCCAAGCCGATTGTGTATATCAGAACAGTGGCTAATACTAAGGCTAACAGGGCCTTCCTTGATCCTGAGAACAGTACAATTGCTGTCAGGAGAATGTACGAAACAGCATAAAACCATCTATGTTTTTCGGATTTGTTTCTAAATAAACAAATCGAAATAATTGCTGCAATCGCGGCTTTATTACCGACATCATTTGCGTTATATCCAATTGCTTCACCCAGTCTGTCAAAACTCATCCAAGCAGAGATCGGGGTGGAAATGAGCAACCTTATAAACAATATTAAACCGCCAATTGCAAAAAATTTTAAAAATTGTACTATCTGTTTTTTTTCGCGTAAATATGCGCTGAATGTGAAAGCAATTAAAAAACACTGTATTACATTGATTAAGGTATGTGTCGCCAGACCGAGATCCCCCGCAATCAACGTTGCAAAAACCGATGCAACAATCATTAAAAAACACCATATTTGATATTTGTTAATGGCACCGCGCCTTACTATCAGCCAATAATACCCATATACTAAAATAAATACTATTTTTATCGGATAAGTAATATATTTTTCTTCATTAAATGCCCATATTGAAATAATTAGCAAAAACCCCATTAATTGACACAACGAAGGAAGTTTTTTATATAAAAATTTCATAATGGTTATCTCCGTTGCATAAGAAGTTGTTCGTATTTCTCATGGGTATTTGAAGCGATGGTATCCCAATCATATTGCTTTGACAGTTCCCACGCATTTATCTGTTTTCGGTCAAATTCGGGAATATCCTTCATCATTCTTGTCAACGCGTCCGAAATACTGTTTGTATCCACCTTTGCTGTCCATCCTGCATCAAAGCGTTCGACAACATCTGTCATATTTGTTCCGTCTGTAATCAAACACGGAAGTCCGTAACTCATTGCCTCGATGAGAGACATCGGCATGCCTTCGAATCTGGAGGTCATCACGAAAAAATCTGCATTTTCAAGGACAGACTGCTTTTCTATACCAAAAACTCCTTCTCGAATTATTATCAATTCTCCCATATCCTTTTGAAGTATCTGTTCTTGGTATTCTTCTCTGCAGTTGTATCTCTTTGGTCCGTACAGCTCAATTACAACATTATTCTCTTGCATGTTTTTTTTGCACGATACACATGCATCAAGCAATAAATCCAGCCCTTTTTGAACAGGCTCGAACCTTCCGATGTAAACGCCCCTGATTACCGAGCCTCTTTCTTTGGTTTTAAACGGTTTTCTCTCTATACCGTTACCGATGACAAATGAATTTTTGCACCATGAGTTGCCTGAATCACTCAATTCCTTTTCTGTCAGGTAATGTACCGCCAAGGCATGCTTTGTCATGGGCTTGAATAACAATATATTCGCCAAAAGCTTCTTGATTCTCTTCCGGCTCTGCCCCTGTTTTGTGAGTGCGCTCCTCGGTACTACGACATAAGGAATTTTTCTTCTTCTGCACTCACGTGAAAGGAGCGCATCATCTACATAGTAAAAGCTTTCGAAAACCACTAAATCGGGTTTGTCAAACGGTTTTGGCAAATCAGATATTTTTTTGCTCTGATATTCCTCTATTCCGTGAAACAGCCCCGTATCCAACCAACTTTGCTGCTTTGCCGATGTCAGATTCCACCAAAAAACACTATCATACTTTGACTGGGCTTTTATCTGAGCAGGCACACTGTAATTAGGTCCTTCGGAAATTGCATCCGTCAGGTGAGAAATATATAAAATATTCATGTTTATATTCTCCTTTTCCAAAGCTCAATTTTTTCTTGTTAGTGACTCTATCGATGAATCTGCTGATTTTCACGTTCACTGTCTATGTAACAAGGTTTTAAAAATCAACCCTCTTAATTTGTTTGGCATCAATGCAACGATAAATTGTACAAGCAGAGTATAACGGTAGTCCCACCAACCTATATATCCTGTTTGATATACCATCTTTCGTCCTTGCTTATACTTCTTATAATATTTCCAACCGCCGCGACGCTTAAACATATCTTTTCCGACCCGGAAATAAAGCAGGAAATCATCTATGTTTTTTGCCTTTGCACCGTGCAAAAATAAATTTACCCACAGATATGTATCTTCCATCAGAGGGCAGCTTTGATAATTTCCTGCCTCTAATACTTTTGACTTTTTAAACATCACAGTAGGATGATTAAATCCGTCTCTCCTCTTCTGATATTTCTTTATTTCGGAATCGGTCAGCGGAACGGTTCTTTTTGCAACAATGTTGTCTATCGAATCTTCAAATTCCAAAATATGACTTCCGCATATATCCAATTCGGGATCTTTTTCAAACTCGGACAGCTGTCTCTCAAACCTGTCTTTCCTTGATATATCATCTGTGTCCATGCGAGCAATCAGATTGTTTGAGCAGTGCAAAACGCCTTCGCGAAGAGCCAAGCCAAGCCCTTGATTTTCTTTCAACGGAACCCGTTTGATCAACCCCGGGCATCTGCTCTCATATTCGTCGAGAAGAATGTATAATTCGTCGGTTAAGGGGCCGTCCTCGACAATCACCCATTCATCGGCTAATACTGTTTGATTCAACAAACTATCGAAACACGCTCTCGCATACTCGGGTTTTTCTTTTATATAGAGCGACATTAATACTGAAAATTTTTCACTCATTTATTCGATGTCTCCTGTTCAGATACGGTTGCATTATCAACATAATCACCTTTATACTCTTTGCCCAATACTGCAAACACGGTTTTAAACATCGTACCAATATCACCGAAAAAACTGAATCTTTCAATGCTTTTCAGGTTGTAATACATTTTACCGGGCAACACCTTATTAACATAGACCTCGTCTATGTTTTCAGCACCATCCAGCAGTCTGTCCTCATCCTTGTAAAGAATACTCGCCTCAGATGTCACACCTGCCGGCAGAAGCAGTGTCGCCATCATAACAGGTGAGTATCGGTCCACATATTTCGCGACCTCGGGTCTTGTGCCGACAAATGTCATTGTTCCTTGGAAGACATCAATCAGCTGACTTATCTCGTCAAGTCTGCATTTGCGAATTAATTTGCCAACCTTAGTGATGCGACTGTCATTTTTTACGGTAACCAGACTACCCTTTTTATCGGCATTGTTAACCATGGTGCGAAACTTATGTATGCGGAATTTTTTATTATATCTTGTGACACGTTCCTGCCTGTAGAACACGGGACCGGGAGAGTCAATCTTTATGGCGATAGCCAAAATCAGAAAAACGGGAGAAAGAATAACCAGCATTATTGCGGAAACAACAATATCAAAGAGCCTTTTCAACGCAAGACTGAGTTTTTTCTTCTGCAAAATGTTGTAGTAATACCTTACCTCTTCTGTCTGCATTTCAAGCGGCAGTTTATCCCACTTTCTCATTTCTACCTCGCATCTACATATATTCTTTCAGTATTGCACAGTACGTCTCGATTACATACTCCACTTCCTGATCGGTCAATTTCGTGTGAAGCGGCAGTGTAATCTCGTTCTCAAAGTGGGCGTAAGCATTTGGATAATCTTTGATATCAAATCCCAACTCTTTATAGGCTGTATGCATGGGCAATGGTTTATAGTGAACATTGCAGGCCACGCCTGCCTCTGCCATCTTGATAATTATTTCGCGACGTTCCGCATCGGTTACACCCGGAACCCTTGTGATATAGAGATGTCCGTTTGATGAGTATTCATCGGTATAGTGCGGCAGCACTTCAACACCGAGCGGTTTGAGTGCAGCATCGTACCTGTTTATGATTTCTTTTCTTCTTTCGAGCATCGCCGGATAGCGTTCAAACTGTGCAAGTCCGATTGCCGCGGCGATGTCTGTCATGTTGAACTTATACCACGTGCCGACAATATCGTATTCCCATGAACCGAGTTGTGTCTTCGCCAGTGCGTCCTTTGACTGACCATGGAGCGACAAAAGCTGTACATGGTGATACAGTTCTTCATCGTCAATGCCGTCAATATGTTTCCACACCATCGCACCGCCCTCGGCGGTCGTGAAATTCTTTACTGCGTGGAAGCTGAAGTTTGAAAAATCTGCAATTGAGCCGACCGGTTGACCGTGCCATGTTGAACCTAATGAGTGTGCTGCATCGGCAACGACGGCGATTCTTCCTATCCTTCTCTGAATATCGTTCGACGGTTTGAAAATTGCCTTCTTGCGGTTTACTATTTCAAAAATTCTGTCATAGTCACAAGGAATACCGCCGATATCAACAGGGATAATTGCTTTTGTGTTTTCTGTAATGGCATTTTCAAGAGCATCATAGTCCATTTCGAGGCTGTCCTTACGGCAATCCACCATGACTATCTTTGCACCAACATGTGCGATGACAGAGGCAGAAGCAGTATATGTATACGCCGTTGTTATTACCTCGTCGCCCTGACCGATACCGAGGATACGAAGAGTTATTTCAGCACAAGCTGTCTGAGAATTCAGACATACACATTTAGGTGTACCAACAAAATCGGCAATCTTTTTTTCAAGGAGCTTTGTTTTAGGACCGGTCGTGATCCAACCCGAGCGTAGTGCATCGATAACCAAATCGACCTCGGCATCGCTAATGTCGGGAGGCGAAAAAGGTATGTTAAATTTTTTCATGATAAACTCCATCCTGTATGAAAAGTTGTCCGGTACTTCAAGGCAATATTGACGTAGCGGTAAGAACTGTATAATCTGTCTTCAAAATCTGAGTTTTCCCTGCAAGCACCGTATTTACACAATCTTACATATTAATTATATCATGCAAACACTATTAAGTCAATAGTTTATGTCGATTTTAGGAGAGAACATATTGGAAATACGCGAAAAAAGGCGAAAAAAAGTATTTTTTTACATACTATTATAGCATTTGCACATTTTTCCATTTACCGGGGCTTATTCCGGTTCGCTTTCTGAATATTTTTCGAATGTGCGGAAAAGGGGAAATTAAAATTCGGAATAATACACAGCGTGAGGCTGAACATAATCAGAATCAATTTGCTGTGAACCGCTCCTCGCACGGCGAGGAGTCCGAGTCATATTTATGATATAATATACGCAGAAATCCTTGCTGACGCAAGTCTTTGGGCTTCGCCCTGCGCACGCTGCGCGTGCCTGCGCCCTTGAATCACGTCGTAAAAATGCCCTTGCGAGCAAGCATTTTTACTTGTGATATAATATACGCAGAAATCCTTGCTAACGCAAGTCTTTGGGCTTCGCCCTGCGCACGCTGCGCGTGCCTGCGCTCTTGAATCACGTCGTAAAAATGCCCTTTCGAGCAAGCATTTTGACTTGTGATATAATAGGTTCTATAATAAATGTTGGGGTAACCAACAGATATAGCGAAAAAAAACAATA
>JBJDZM010000003.1:0-4001 GCA_051867975.1 Eubacteriales bacterium
GACTCCTTGATATATGACAGAGACAGATTTTTCACTCTGCAAGGCTTTTTCTCATCTGAAAGCTCCGAGAGAAAATCGCACACCATATCGGGATAATGCGTATTGTTCATGTGCATATTGTAGTCGACGTCGGAATATGCGATTTTTCGCTCGCCGACAAATTTAAGTTCGGCATCCTTGCCGATACGAACCTTTTTCGGCACTTTGTCCGCCGCCACAGGCTCGTCATAATAAAACTTGTCCCATAAAAAGTCATAGCTGTCCGCTCTGACCATGCTCTTCGTATTTAGGTCTATCAGCACCCACGTGCTTGCCGCCTCGGCAATCACCTCGCCGTCGCGTACTATGTCAAAATATCGGTTAAAAATATAACTCTTAGTCTCGCGGCACCAGGTCCTGACCTCAATTTCTTCATATGCGTGAAGCGGCTTGCAGATCGAAATTGACATTGCGCCGAGAATAAATGCAAGTCCCATCTCGTCTCTCAAATTGTCGAGCGGCAGGCCCGAGTCCACGCACTGCAAATTTCCCGTCTCTTGCATGTATTCGACTATTTTTGAGGGGCGGACACAGCGAAATGCGTCTGTATCGTGCCAGCTTATTTTAATTTTGTTTGAAAATTTCATGTTATTTTACCTGATTTTGCATATTGAAAAGCGATAGTCCGCTTTTTTCTTTGATGCAAGAGGCCCAAAGAAAAAAGCTCGGCAAAAAAGAAATGCCGTTAACGCTGCGGCGTTGCAGTGCTTCACACTACACCGCCTTGCGAGGGATTTCGCCGTTGCGACGGCGACCGCCCTTTCGCGGGCGGCTCGCGACAAGCCTTTGAAAAGGCTTGAGCGAAACTTTCCGGAGACATCGCCGTGAGGTTTATCAGTGATTAGACGGGACACCGCATTGCGATGTCCCGTCTGAAACCGTCTTTAAATTAAAGTGTATTGTTTGAGCCGAGAACGTTGACGATCTTGTGTGTGACCATCTTCTTGACCTCTGCGCGGGCAACAGAGAGGTATTCTCTGGGGTCGAATGCGCCGGGCTTCTCTGCGAACACACGGCGGATTCCCGCGGTCATTGCAAGACGGATATCGGAGTCGATGTTTATCTTACATACTGCCATGCCTGCAGCTCGGCGGAGCTGCTCCTCGGGAATTCCGACTGCGTCGGGGAGCTTGCCGCCCAATGAGTTGATCTCAGCCACGTAATCCTGAGGAACGCTGGACGCACCGTGGAGAACTATCGGGAACTCGGGAAGTCTCTTCTCAATCTCCGCAAGAATGTCAAAACGGAGCGGAGGGGGAACCAATATTCCCTGCTCGTTTCTTGTGCACTGTGCGGGTGTGAACTTGTATGCGCCGTGCGACGTACCGATAGAGATTGCAAGCGAGTCAACACCTGTTCTCGTTACGAAATCCTCAACCTCCTCGGGGCGTGTATATGAAGAATGTTCTGCCGAGACCTCATCCTCAACGCCTGCAAGAACGCCAAGCTCGCCCTCAACGACTACGCCGTGAGCGTGTGCATACTCAACTACCTTCTTGGTAAGTGCAACGTTGTCCTCATAAGCATGATGAGAACCGTCTATCATTACAGATGTGAATCCGCCGTCGATGCACGCCTTGCAGATCTCGAAATCTGCGCCGTGGTCGAGGTGGAGCGCGAGGTCAACGCCGCTGTCCTTTACTGCCGCATGAGCGAGAGCGAGAAGGTACTCATGCTTCGCGTATTTACGCGCGCCTGCGGATACCTGAAGGATGACGGGGGATCTTGTCTCCTCAGCCGCCTCGGTGATCGCCTGAATTATTTCCATGTTGTTGATGTTGAAAGCACCGATTGCGTAACCGCCTGCGTATGCCTTCTTGAACATTTCTTTTGTTGTTACAAGTGCCATTTTACTGATTCCTTTCAAAAACTTTCTTACCCCCATTTGGGGATTTCATTTTTTAACACCTCTTATTTTAACACATAAAAATGTTAAAATCAAGTACACAAAGAAAATTTTTGTGAAAAATTTGTCATTTCTCTTTTTTGAGGAAATAAAGGGCACTCGGCAACCTGCCGAATGCCCCCTATCATAAATTATCCCAAGAGTCCGTTATCGGGTCTGCCGAGCGAATTATCCCGTACCGCAACCGCCGCTCCGCCGTTTTGAGTCGCGACTGCCGCACCCTCATAGCCGTCGGGCATTACTCCGAGTCCGAAGCTTACCGCGATAGCGTTGTTGATTCTCGCCATCACCGCGCCGTCAAGATGCCCCATCTTTTCCTTGAGTCTGCGCTTGTCAAGCGTTCTTATCTGCTCAAGCAATACGACAGAATCCTTTGACAGCCCGACTCTGTCTGCATGAATATCTATATGGGTAGGCAGCCTCGCCTTCCCCATTCGCGACGTTATGGCGGCGGCTATTACCGTGGGGCTGTATTTGTTTCCCACGTCGTTCTGTATTATAAGCACGGGGCGCAATCCGCCCTGCTCGCTCCCTACAACGGGACTCAGATCCGCATAAAATATATCTCCTCTTTTTATTGCCGATATCATTGCCGCTTCCTTTCTCTGCCTCGTCAAAAATCTAACCGATTCTATTCTTGACATATTCGGCATGGTTTTAAACATATCGGGAGAATTATCTTTGTTTTTTCGGGGTGAGCGGCGCAGCTTCCGCTCTTACCCCACTAATATACTATGCTTATTCGACTTCGTTTGACAAGCCTCGGCGTTTCTTCTTGACGGACAAAGCCATAATGCTCTTTGTAAAATTCACAAATTGCGTTTCGCAAAGTAAAAAAATGTGTAATATATCACAAAGTTTGCGCTTCATCGCTTTAATTTACTAAAATCTATTGACGATTTTTTGTTTTCGGATTATAATATTGATATCTTTTTCGGCGTGCAGCCGACATTTTACATACTATCCTATGATAGAGAACGGAGAAAACTATGAACAGAGTGTATAACTTTTCTGCAGGCCCCTCCATGCTTCCAATGCCCGTACTTGAGAAAGCTGCGAGCGAGCTTGTTTGCTACGGCACGTCAGGCATGTCGGTAATGGAGATGAGCCACCGCTCTCCCGACTACGAGGCTATAATAAAGAAGGCTGAGGCTGACCTTCGCGAGATCATGAATATTCCCGACAACTATAAGGTTCTTTTCCTTCAGGGCGGTGCTTCGACTCAGTTTGCGTCGGTCGCGCTTAACCTCATCAACCGCTCCCCCGCAAAGAAGGCCCTTTATGCCGTTTCGGGTCAGTTCTCGGGCAAGGCATACAAGGAAGCCGTAAAGATGGGCATCAACGCAAAGTGCATCGCCACAACAAAAGACGACAACTTTGACCACGTTCCTACAATTACCAAGGACATGGTAGATCAGGATGCATCCTATCTCCACATATGCTTTAACAACACGATATACGGCACAAAGTACGGCTACATCCCCGACTGCGGTGATGTTCCGCTCGTTGCGGATATGTCCTCCTGCATCATTTCCGAGCCTGTCGACGTAACAAAGTTCGGCGTCATCTACGCAGGCGCGCAGAAAAACATGGCTCCCGCAGGACTCACCCTCGTCATCGTTCGCGAGGACCTTCTCGGTCTCGCCGACGAGACCATCCCCACCATGCTCGACTGGAAGACCATGGCGGATAACGACTCCATGTACAATACTCCTCCCTGCTACGCCATCTACATGGCAGGACTCGTTTACGATTGGATAAAGAGCATCGGCGGTCTCGATAAAATGAAGGAAATGAACGAGAAGAAAGCCAAGGTCCTCTACGACTACCTCGATTCTCAATCCTACTATATCGCCCCTGTAAAGCCCGACTCCCGCTCAATGATGAACGTCACCTTCGTTACGGGCGATGCCGACCTCGATAAAAAGTTCGCAAGCGAAGCCGCTAAAGCAGGTCTCAAAAACCTCAAAGGTCACCGCTCCGTCGGCGGTATGCGCGCTTCAATCTATAACGCTATGCCCTATGACGGCGTTCTCGCCCTCGTTGAGTTTATGAA
>JBJDZM010000004.1:0-18720 GCA_051867975.1 Eubacteriales bacterium
CGGAGCGTCGGCAAACGACCTTCTCATGCAATTTCAGAGTGACATCTCGGATATTTATGTGATAAGACCCGAGAGTGCCGAAGCAACCGCGCAGGGCGTTGCCTTTCTTGCAGGTCTGGCAGTCGGTTTTTATGAAAGCCGAGACGAGATCAAGGCTTTGTCAAAGATAAGAAACGTCTTCAGTCCAAGTCTTGACAAAGAACAGAGAAACAAATATATTTCAAAATGGCACAGCGCAGTAAAAGCGTGCAGAGCATTCACGAAGGAGTATTAAAATGAGTTACACGGTTGAAAAATTCGGTGTTAAATCATCAGACGGAATACATACGCTCGCAGGAATTGTTTACCTGCCCGATGGCGAGGCGAAAGGAATCTACCATATTGTTCACGGAATGACGGAGCATATCGGTCGATACAGCCGCATAATGACAGACCTCGTCGGCGAGGGGTATATATGTGTCGGATATGATAACCTCGGACACGGACATACTGCAAAAGACAAGTCGGAGCTTGGATTTATCGCCCCGAGGAAGGGCTGGGATCATCTTGCAAGGGATGTAAAGGTCTTTTCGGATGCTGTCAGAGCAAAATACGGAAACGACCTGCCGTACTATTTAATGGGACACAGCATGGGTTCATTTATCGTTCGTCTCTCAACCGAGAGATACGTCTCTCCCGATAAACTTATAGTTATGGGAACAGGTGGTCCCAATCCTGCCGCAGGAGTCGGACTTGCGGTCATCGAAATAATCAAGCTCTTTTGCGGAAAAAAACACATCTCAAGGCTTGTCGATAAATTGGCATTCGGAAGCTACAACAAAAGATTTACCGATAATGACGGAGACAGTGGCGCATGGTTGACGACCGACAAAGATGTGAGAAACAAGTACCGCGAAGATGATTTTTGTACCTTCAAATTCACCGTCAGTGCAATGGGGGATCTTATCAGGCTGATGAAGTATTCCAACCGACGTGCATGGTTTAAGAACATTTCAAGCGATATGCCGATCCTCCTCGTATCGGGACAGGATGATCCGGTCGGAAATTACGGAAAAGGTGTTCAATATGTTGCCGATACTCTGAAAAAAGAAGGAAAGAACTGCAAATGTGTTCTCTATAAAGGGGCAAGACATGAGATACTCAACGATTTTACGTATGATGACGTAAAATCGGAAATTTTGCAATTTATTCGATGATTTCTTGCAAAAAAACGATGCAAGACGTTAAATTTCTAAAAAATCGCTTGACAATTGCATACAGTAGAGATATAATTAACGAGTTAGACAAAATGCGGCGGAAAGTATGGAATTTTCCACATTTTAAGCCGCATATTTGTATTATTTCAGAAAGGTAATGTAAAATGTTTGGAATTCGATACATAGGTAATACACACATACCTCGCTACAAACAGACGGCAGCCTTGGCATCAATTGACATGCCTGCACCCTCAAGCGTACTTTTACCGATGTCGCAGCACATAGGTGCACCTGCCACACCGATAGTGTCTCCCGGTGACACTGTCAAGGTCGGTCAGAAAATAGCCGAGGCTGCGGGTTATGTTTCTTCACCCATATATGCTCCGATTTCGGGAAAAATCGAAAAATTTGAGGAAATATTGCGCGCCGACGGCAAACGTGTGCAGGCTATCCGCATCACATCCGACGGAGAGATGTCGATTCACGAAAGCGTGCAACCTAAAGATATCTCAAGTCTTGATGACCTTATCACGGCGGCTCGCGAATCGGGCGTTGTCGGTCTCGGCGGAGCGGGCTTCCCGTTAGCCGTCAAGCTCGACGTGCTGAAAAAGGGAACGATAGATACTGTAATTCTCAACGGCGCCGAGTGTGAGCCTTACATAACAAGCGATACAAGAACAATGATAGACCGCGCGCAGGATGTCAGAGAGGGAATTGAGCTTCTCATAAAGCATGCGCCCGAGGTAAAGCATTACTTTGTCGGAATTGAAAAGAATAAACCCGAAGCAATAAAGTCGATGCGTGAGGCCTTTAAGGATATACCTTGTGTGACCGTCAAGGCTCTGCCCGAAAGATACCCCCAGGGCGCGGAAAAGGTGTTGATATACAATACAGTACGCCGCGTCGTTCCCGAGGGAAAGCTTCCGAGCGATGTAGGTGTCCTCGTTCTTAACATAACCTCAACGGCGGTTTTGGCAAAGTATTGCAGAACGGGAATGCCCCTTGTCAGAAAAAGCGTTACGCTTGACGGCAGTGCCGTTGCTTCACCGAAGAATATCAAAACTCAAATCGGCACGTCGATAAGGGAAATTATAGAATTCGGTGGCGGAACGAAGGGGGAAGTAGGTAAGATACTTTTGGGCGGACCCATGATGGGCAGTGCCGTGGCATCCGTCGACGATCCTATCACAAAGACCACCGGAGCGATTACTATTCTATCCAGAGAAGACGTGGAGCTTCCGAAGGAGACCGCGTGTATTCATTGCGGCAGATGCTCCGAGGCTTGCCCGCACCTTCTAAAGCCGGTTCTGTTCTCAAGCGCACTTGAAAACCCCGATCGAAACGAGAAAATAAAGATGCTTGAGAAAAATAAGATAATGCTTTGCGTTGAATGTGGCAGCTGCTCGTTTGTCTGCCCGGCAGGACGTCCGCTTGTTCTTAACAATAAACTCGCAAAAGCGGAATTCAGAGAATACCAAGCGGAAATGAAAAAGAAGGAGGAGGCAAAAAATGGATAAACTTATAGTATCGTCATCGCCGCACATTCATTCCCACGCAACGACGGCGAAGATAATGCGCGACGTTGTAATTGCTCTTCTTCCTGCGGCGGTCGCCTCTGTTGTACTGTTCGGATTCAAGGCGTTGCTGATGATATGTGTGTGTGTTACAAGTGCGGTCTTGTCGGAATTCTTCTTTAATCTGATAACGAAAAAGAAGCAGACAGTCGGAGACCTCAGCGCAATAGTCACAGGACTTTTGCTCTCCCTTAATCTATCGACTAAGGTTGAGCTGTGGCAGTGCATGCTGGGTTCGGTCTTTGCAATTGTCGTTGTAAAATGCTTCTTCGGCGGACTCGGCAAAAACTTTGCAAATCCTGCGATAACGGGAAGAATTTTTCTGATTATTTCATTCAGTGCGGTTGCAGGCGGTGCGCAAACGCAATTTGCCGAGCTTTCAACAGGCGCGACTCCGCTTGAAGTTATTAAAAACGGCGGAAGTCAACTGCCCTCGCTTCTCGATATGCTTATAGGAAACAGAGGCGGCGCGATAGGTGAGACCTGTGCCATAGCTCTCCTTCTCGGTTTTGCATATCTTCTCTTCAGAAAGATCATAAGCTGGCATATTCCCGTCGTATATATCGCAACGGTGTTCGTGCTTTCGCTGATCATCAAGCAAGACATCACGATTGCTCTATACGAGGTTCTCGGCGGAGGACTTCTGATAGGCGCGATATTTATGGCGACGGATTACGTTACGTCTCCAAACGGAAGAGTCGGAAAGATAATCTTCGCATTTGGTTGCGGACTTATCACCGTACTTATAAGGTTTTGGGGTTCATATCCCGAGGGTGTATCGTTTGCGATCCTCTTCATGAACATTCTATCCCCCTACATTGAGAAAATACATATTATCGGACCGCTCGGAGGTGTTAAAAATGCTAAAAAGTAAATTAATGCCAACAATAATGCTTTCGGCGATCTGTATAATCACGGTTGCGCTTTTGGCACTTGTAAATCTTGTCACCGAGCCTCAAATTGAAAAAAATCAGTATCAAAAATTGCAGGATGCGCTGTGCGAGGTTATGCCCGACGGCGGAGAATTCACCAAAATCGGACTATCCAACTTGCCGAGTGAGGTCACAAGTGCATATAAAGCGTCAAACGGCGGATATGTATTTCAGGTTTCTTCAAAGGGCTTTAAAACAGGGCTTGTTGTTATCTGCGGAATAGACAAGGACGGCAGAATAACAGGCGCAAAATGCATACAGTCAAGCGAAACGAACGGAAAAGAGCATGTTCTCGGCGAAAAATACGTCGGGAAAGACTCGGAAAACTATGCGGATGTTGAAATAATTTCAAACTCAACAAAAACCTGCGAAGGTTACAGAAACGCGATAAGGCTTTCATTTGAGTCATTTAAAATTCTTACGGGAGGAACAAAATAATGTCTGAAAAGAAAAAATTGTCAATTCTTCTCAAGGGAATTATCCGTGAAAATCCGGTTTTGATCCTTGTTCTCGGAACCTGTCCGACGTTGGCAACCACGTCGTCGGTAATCTCTGCGTTCTCGATGGGTGTCGTAGCCACGCTCGTCTTGGTATGCTCAAACCTTGTTATTTCACTGTTGAGAAAAGTGATTCCCGACACCGTAAGAATCCCTTGTTACATAGTCATTATCGCAAGCTTTGTAACGGTCATGCAGATGCTTCTGCAGGCTTATCTGCCGTCGATTTACGACATGCTCGGCGTTTATCTTGCGCTCGTCGTCGTAAACTGCATCATTCTCGGACGCGCGGAAATGTACGCGAGAAAAAACAATGTTGTAAATTCAGTCCTCGACGGACTCGGAATGGGAATCGGTTTTTTGCTGGCACTTCTCATCATGGCGACGATACGTGAGGTCTTCGGAGCGGGAAGCTTTGCAGGATTTGCAATTCCTTTTCTTGAAAATTTCAAAATCCCGATTTTGACTCAGGCACCGGGTGGTTATCTTGTATTCGGAATTGTAATTGCGGTCATGAACGTGATTACCGCAAAGCGCGGCGGTGTAAAGAGAAAATCCTTCTCGTGTGACGGCTGTGCAATGAAGGATTCATGCTCGGGAGAGTCATGCGAATCGAAGAAGGAAGAGGAGGACAAAGCAAATGTCTAAAGAACTTATACTTATCCTCATGGGCGGGGTGCTTGTAAATAACTACGTCCTCCAACAGTTTTTGGGAATATGTCCTTTCCTCGGAGTCTCAAAGAAATTCGACCAGGCGAGCGGAATGGGAATTGCGGTCACTTTTGTCATGCTCGTTGCAACGGCGGCAACTCATCCGATATACACTTATATTCTCGAACCCAACGGACTCGGATATCTTCAAACAATCGTATTTATACTTGTAATAGCAACGCTCGTTCAGTTCGTTGAAATAATCTTAAAGAGATTTATCCCTTCGCTTTTCAAAGCGCTCGGAGTTTATCTTCCGCTTATCACAACAAACTGTGCCGTTCTCGGCGTAACGCTTAACAACATATCGGACGGATACACGTTTGTCGAATCAATGATTTCTTCTCTTGGCGTTGGAGTAGGTTTTTGGCTCGCCATGGTTCTTTTTGCAGGAGTGCGCTCTAAAATATCACAGACCGCGCCGACAAAGGCATTCCAAGGTCTGCCCGTTACGCTCATAGCCGCATCGATAGTTGCCATGTCGTTCTACGGTTTCTCCGGAATCGTAGAAAATCTCTTGGCATAAACATAGAAAGGATAGGTAGAATATATGGAAATATTAATACCCGTGCTTATATGTTTGGCAATTGCGGTTGTGTGTGCGGTAATACTCACACTGACGTCTCATTTCTTCTCGGTAAAGGAAGACGAGAAAAAATCTCAAATACGTGAATGCTTGGCAGGGGCAAATTGCGGCGCATGCGGATACAGCGGATGTGACGGCTATGCCGAGGCACTCGCCGACGGTTCATGCACGCAGACCAATCTTTGCACCCCCGGCGGCGATATGGTTGCAAAGCAAATATCCGACATTCTCGGAGTTGAGGCTGAAGCGGTTGAAAAGAAGGTCGCGTACGTTGCCTGCAACGGAAACTGCAATGTTATGACAAAGAGATATGAATATCAGGGACATGAGAGCTGCAGAATAGCCAACATGAGTTATTCGGGAGACAAGATGTGTACGTATGCATGTCTCGGATACGGAGACTGCGCGGCTGTTTGCCCTCAGAATGCCATTTCACCCGTGGACGGAGTTGCAGTTGTCAATAAAGATAAATGCATCGGTTGCGGTATGTGCGTAAAGGCATGTCCGAAGGGAATGATACACCTTGTCGGTGCGGACGAAGAAGTAGCAGTCAAATGCTCCAACCGCGATAAGGGCGTTCTTACGAAAAAATACTGCCCAAACGGTTGCATAGGCTGCGGATTGTGTAAGCGCAACTGCCCGGAAGGAGCGATTACGGTCGAAAATAACCTTGCGGTGATAGATTATGATAAATGCGTCAAATGCGGAAAATGCGCGCAGGTCTGTCCCGTCGCGTGTATTAAAAATTTACAGGATTTTGAGAGGATAAAATGTTAAATATCGGAGATAAAGCACCTGATTTCACCTTGTGCGATAAAAACGGTAATGCCGTTTCCTTGTCTGATTTTCTCGGCAAAAAGGTTGTAGTGTATTTCTACCCGAAGGACAATACTCCGGGATGCACGAGACAGGCATGCGCGTTTGCGGGGGCGTATCAAGAATTTAAAAGCAAGAATGTTGAGGTCATCGGAATAAGCAAAGACAGCATCTCGTCGCATGCGAAATTTGCCGAAAAATATGACCTTACGTTCGTTCTTTTGTCAGACCCGGAGCTTCTGGCAATAAAGGCTTTTGGCGTATGGCAGGAAAAGAAAAACTACGGAAAAGTATCGATGGGCGTGGTACGCAGTACGTTTATTGTCGATGAAAACGGCTATATCGAAAAGGTGATGCCCAAGGTAAAGCCCGACACCAACGCCGCGGAAATACTTGCACAATTATAAATTTTAGAGGTCTTATCTCTCACGGTAAGACCTCTAAAATTTATATTCCGTAACTGCCCGTAACAGGGTCCATAAAAATGCCTATTTTTGGTGTAACAAAGGTGAAAACAATAAATAAAGCACCTATAATACATAAAATCAGAAACGATAATTTTGAATTAGCGTACCCGCTCTCATCCTCACCAAACAAGTTGTTTTCATACAGATAAGCAACTGCCGCCGCAACAAAAAAGATAGAAATATTTATCCAATCGGGGGATTTGCCTATAACGCCGTTGTAGGTGTAAAATATTACAGGTATCAATGCAAGCCCTAAAAGAGTTCCTCTCAGCTTAATGCACCAAAATCTCGCATCGTCCCCCAAAAAGAAGCTTTGAAATATCGCAAAAACGAACATCGGAAAAAAGAGCAGCTTCATGTGTTCCCACGTAGATTCATTAACGCCCGAGAAAGGTGCTGTGAATATACTGTTGTTTGTCCATTCATACAAAAAGTGAAGTAAAGTACCGCCGAGGGAGGTAACGGCAAAGCCCATAAGCTGCCACAGTGAAATGCTTTTTTTCATATTAACCGCCAAGTTTTTTTAAAAGTGTATTCGGATTTTATTTTTTTATGCCTATCTTAATTCTTTTTTATCTTGACATTGAGAAAAAAATCTGATATACTTTGTATATATTCACCGAAAGAGGTCAGGAAAATTGAAGCATAAAAGGGCAATTTTAACATTATTTACACTTTCACTCATGATTTTTACAATATCATGCAATTCACAATATACAAAAACCTCGGATTGGAGACCGAATAAAATCAGGACGGATGTCTCGTCAAGCACGCTGAACGCCCGAAAGATTGAAAACTTGTCGGATGAGTTTATTTTGGGTATGGATGCGTCTTGTGTACCTGCGCTGGAGGCAGGCGGCGTCAAGTATTACGACCAAGAGGGAAATGAAAAAGATGTTTTCGAGATTTTATCTGAGAACGGAATAAATTATATCAGGGTAAGGATATGGAATGATCCGTTTACTTCCGACGGCAAAGGCTACGGCGGCGGAAATTGCGACCTGCAAAACGCAATCAATATTGGAAAAAGAGCATCAAAATACGGCTTAAAGCTGCTCGTTGATTTCCATTATTCCGATTTCTGGGCTGATCCCGGTAAGCAGAAGGCTCCCAAGGCGTGGGCAGGTATGAGTATTGATGAAAAGTCAGATGCCTTGTATAACTACACAAAGGAATGTTTGAAGAGACTGTGTGATGAGGGTGTAAGCGTCGGAATGGTTCAGATAGGCAACGAAACAAACGGGGCTTTTTGCGGAGAGACAGGCAACTCAGAGTGGGGCTGGAAAAGAATAACTCAGCTTATGTCGTCGGGTGCGAGGGCGGTTCGCGAGGTCTGCCCGGACGCACTTGTTGCGCTTCATTTTACGAATCCCGAAAAAACGGGCAGTTATCAGTACTATTGCAAGTATTTAGAGCAATTTGAGGTTGACTACGATGTGTTTGCATCGTCCTATTATCCTTATTGGCACGGTACGCTTGAAAATCTTTCAAGTGTTCTCAGTAACGTCGCTGAAACGTACAATAAAAAAGTTATGATAGCGGAGACATCATACGCATATACCCCAAATGACTCCGATTATTACACGAATACTATCGGCGCAGGCAATCCTCTTTCAAAACAGTATCCGTTTTCACTTCAGGGTCAGGCAGATTTTCTGCACGACCTGATTGACACCGCGGTAAATAAAACAACGAACTGTATAGGTGTTTTCTATTGGGAAGGTACGTGGATATCCGCAGGTGGATCAAGCTATTCGGAAAATTCATCACTATGGGAAGAATACGGTTCCGGCTGGGCTTCGTCATATGCCGCAGAGTATGACCCCGATGATGCCGGAAAATGGTACGGAGGCTGTGTGGTGGATAACCAGGCATTTTTCGACTCAAATGGAAGGGCAACCGAGGCCTTGAAGGCATTTGCTCTATTCAAAAACGGTAATACAGCTAAATGAAAGGTATAAATAACATGAGAAAAAAAATCAAATTAATATCCGCATTTCTTGTCATAATTATTTCGCTGTCGGTCTTATGTTTTACCGGATGTAAATCCGAACCCATGGTTGACCAAATAAATGACAATTACAGAACTTTTTATCAGATTTTCGTCGGCTCGTTTTCGGACTCAAACGGTGACGGGATAGGAGATATTCGCGGAATAATTAACCGAATCGACTATTTGAATGACGGCGATATCAATTCGGGCAAGAGTCTCGGCGTACAGGGAATATGGCTCTCTCCGATTTTTTCGTCTCCATCGTATCACAAATATGACACGACCGATTATTACAAGCTGGATTGGAGGTTCGGAGGAGAGAAGGACTTAAAAGAGCTTATCGACCTTTGCCATGAAAGAAACATAAAACTGATTTTAGACCTTGCGATAAATCATACATCGAGCAGTCATCCGTGGTTTGTCGAATTTAAAACCGCGCGCATGAACGGCGACACGGGCAACAAATACTATGACTATTATTCCTGCGTGACTGCCGATGAAAAGGTCGGAGGAGTCACGTACCAAAAAATTGCCGGTGTTGACTGTTACTACGAATGTAACTTTTCCTCGGATATGCCCGAGTTGAATTTTGACAATCCCGAGGTCAGAAACGCCATGCTTGACGTTGCAAAGTATTATCTTGACCTCGGCGTTGACGGCTTCAGGTTTGATGCAGTAAAGTATATCTACTACGGGAACACTCAAAAATCGGTTGAATTCTGGGAATGGTATATGGACGAGCTTCGCGCTGTTAAACCCGACATATATTGCGTCGGCGAGTGTTGGTCGGGCGAGAGCGAGATACTTGAGTATTACAGTGCGTTAAACTGCTTCAATTTTGCAATGTCACAGTCCGAGGGAGTAGCTGCAACTGCGGCAAAAGGACGTTCTGTTTCGACCTTCACTAATTACATTGTTTCATTTCAAGATAAAATTAAAGACAAAAACCCCGACTCGATGATGATGTCATTTTTATCCAATCACGATATGGACAGAATAGCAGGCTCTTTCGTTACCGATAATAACATGCGTATGGCGGCAAATTTGTATTTACTGAGTCCCGGTTCTCCGGTGATATATTACGGTGAGGAGATCGGCATGCGAGGCTCAAGAGGAAGCGCGAATACCGATGCAAACAGACGTCTTGCCATGCTTTGGGGAGACGATGATCTGATTAGAGACCCCGTAGGCTCGACATATCCTGCCGACAAGCAAATATCCTCGACGGTAAAGGAACAGACAGAGGATGAGACGAGCATGTATAATTACTATTGTAAGCTCATCGCAATCAGACACAAATATCCTGCAATAGCACGCGGAGAGTATAAGTCTGTATCAACGACCGAAAAAACTCTCGGAGGCTTTGTCGTTGAATACAACGGCACAAATATTCTTATAATACACAACGTGTCGAGTGAAGAATTGACGTTGGACCTTTCGACCTGCTCCGATCTGAACGGGTACGGTTTTTCAAAGCTCAGCAACACAATAGGTGCAAACGGTGCAAAAATCAATGGAAGAGTGCTGACTATCGGCGGTCAAACCAGCGTAATAATAACAGAATAAATCATCCTTACAAGGTATACCTATGTTGGATGAAATTAACATTTCGATTCTACGTTTTGATAAAAAAGAAATATCGTTATTTGTCTACTTTTCACAAAATTCAACTGACAGTTCACATTTCTATTGACAGATTTATAAAAAGGTGCTATAATACTCGAAGACGTAGAGACGTCAATAAAATTTTTACAGGAGGATTTACTTATATGAAAATGAGTAAAATCTTATCATTGCTTCTTGTTGCAGTGATGCTCGTTGCATGCTTTGCATCTTGCGCTACAACAGAAGAGGAGAACCCCGCTGAGGGTCTTGAGGGTACCTACAAGATTACGATGTGGGTTTCGGAAAAAGAGGGTGTTACCGATCTGTTCAAGCAGCAGATAGCTGCTTTTGAAGCAAAGTATCCCGGCATCAAGATCGAAGCATCCATCGAGGGTGTTACCGAGGGTGATGCAGGCTCCAAGGTCGTTGCAGACGTTGCAACCGCACCCGACATTTTCTGCTTCGCACAGGACCAGCTCGCTCGTCTTGTTCAGGCGGCAGCTCTTGCAGCTCCCGGCAAAAACGCACAGGCTACTATCAGAGAAAACAACGATGCGGGCTCTGTTGCAGCCGCTACCGTTGCAGGTACTATCTACGCTTATCCTATGACAAGTGACAACGGTTACTACATGTACTATGATAAGAGCATAATCAGCGACGAAGACGCTGATAGCCTTGAGAAGATCATCGCCGCTTGCGAAAAGAGCGGAAAGAAGATTCGTTATGCTCTTGAAAACGCTTGGTACACAGCATCCTTCTTCTTCGCTACGGGATGCCACTCCAACTGGACAATGGACGCTGACGGTAACTTCAACGCAGTTGACGATACGTTCAACTCTGCAGAAGGTCTCATTGCAATGAAGGGAATGCAGATGCTCGCTCACTCTTCCGCATATGACAGCAACGCCGACATCTTCACAGATGCAGCTGTAGTCGTAACAGGTATCTGGAACGCTGAGGCAGCAGAACAGCACTTCGGCGCAAACTTAGGTGCTACCGATCTACCTTCCTTCACAGTTGACGGAAAGACATACCACCTCGGTTCTTACACAGGTAACAAGCTCATGGGTGTTAAGCCCCAGACCGATGCTAAACGCGGTGCAGTTCTTTCTCTCCTTGCTCAGTATCTCACAGGCGAAGAGTGCCAGAACCAGAGATTTGAGAAATTCCAGTGGGGTCCTTCCAACAAGAATGCACAGGCATCCGAAGCAGTCCAGGCTAACCCCTCTCTCGCAGCACTTGCTAAGCAGGGCGAATACGGTCAGCCTCAGGGTCAGATCCACGGCGGCTGGTGGGATATCGCAAAGGTTCTCGGAGCCGACGCTAAGGCTGCTACTGACGACACTGCTCTTCAGAACGCACTTAACAATTATGATGCCGCAATAGAGAGAATACTCTCCCTCTCTCCCGAACAGCTCAACGCATGGACCATTATCGGTGGCATCGGCGGATCCAGCTGGGATACAGACTTCGAGATGATTCAGGAGCCCGAAGGTGTTTGGACATCCAAGGATACATTCACACTTGAAGCAAGACAAGAGTTCAAGGTAAGAAAGGGACTTTCTTGGGATCTTGCTTACGGTAGCGGACCCGAGGCTGGCAGCAACGAGCCGAACTTTGTCGTTGAAACAGCAGGAACTTATAAGATCCAGCTTGTAACGACCGGTGAAAACACAGGTATAGTTCTTATACCCCAGTAAAATATAAAAGCTCAAGGGGGCTTTTTGCCCCCTTCTTCCTAAAGGCATTGTTACAATACATAGGACGGACATTTGTCTTGTGTGTCGGTCAACAGTGCCTTCTTGTTTTCCACGCGTTCCTAATTTGAAAGGAGTCAGTATAAACTCGATTTATACTTTAATTATGAAAAGATTAAGTGATTTGGAATATTTAAAACTGAATAAGTTTCAGGTTTTATTATATAAACTTAAGCTCTTTTTCTTCGCTATTCCGACATTCTTTAAAAATGCGGGACTTTCGATAGCAAGGTTTTTCAAAAACTGCGCTCTTTGGATTGTAAATGAGTTTAAAGATATCGGAACGACGTTTGCAAAAGGAAATTGGGCTGTAAAGCTCTCGTTTTTCATTTTTGGTTTCGGAAATTTTTATTACGGACAAATACTCAGAGGTATTCTTTTCCTCCTGTTTGAGATAATCTTTTTCGGTTATATGTTTGTCCCGAGCGGAGGTATATATTGGCTCTCTAAGAGCAACCTTTTCCAAGTTGGTAAGACTGTCGGAACAGTGCAGGGCGGCTTTGTATATGACGAGGTCTATGACACCGATGTATGGCAGGCAGGTGATGACTCCGTAAAGGTTTTGCTTTACGCACTGCTCACCATCATTTTTATCGTTGCATTCGTCTATACATGGAGACTTCAGGTAAAACAATGCCGCATCTGCATGGACATAACTGCAAAGGGCAAGAAGGTCAAAAGCGGTAAGGATGATCTGAAGTCACTGGTTGACGATCAGTTCCACAAAACTCTCCTTGCGCTTCCCATGACGGGTATTCTTGCGTTCACCGTTTTGCCGATTATTTACATGATATTGATTGCGTTCACAAGCTATGATGCAAGTCACGACGGATACTCAAACCTCTTTAGCTGGGTCGGACTTGAGCATTTTAATGAATTGTTCAATTTCGGCACAGGCGGACTTGGACTTGCCTTTGGCGAGATACTCTCATGGACGCTTATGTGGGCATTTTTTGCCACGTTTACAAACTATTTCCTCGGAATGTTTGTCGCTATTATGATAAACAAGAAGGGAATAAAGATAAAGAAGTTCTGGAGAACCGTGCTTGTTATGACAATAGCAATTCCTCAGTTCGTTTCGCTTCTTTATGTTTCCAAGCTTTTTGATTCTTCCGGATTGATTGGAAGAGTTTTGGGTGAAATACCCTTTATTCAAAATTATCTGCAGACGAACAAATTTATTTCCCTCTGGGATTCTCCTGTCGTTGCAAAAGTACTTTTGATAGTAATAAATATCTGGATAGGAATTCCGTATATCATGCTTATGGCAACCGGAATCCTTATGAACATCCCTCAGGATCTGTACGAATCATCGAGGATCGACGGTGCAAGCTCTGTTCAGCAATTTACAAAGATAACGCTTCCGTATATGCTCTTTGTAACGGGACCGTATCTTCTCACAAGCTTTGTAGGAAACCTGAACAACTTTAACGTAATTTACCTGTTGACTCAGGGAAATCCGCTAAATACCGAAATAGGTGTCGCCGGCGGTGCGTCGGTCGGACACACCGACCTATTGATCACCTGGTTGTTCAAGATGACGCTCGGAAGCACGGAATCTAAATACTATATGGCATCTATCATAGGAATACTTGTATTCTTGGTAGTTGCGATACTGTCGCTGATAGTTTATAACGTTATTCCGTCAACAAGAAATGAGGAGGATTACAAGTAATGAAAAAGACTGATAATACTTCCATCAAAAAAAGAGGACTCGGCGCCAGGGCGAGCAGAAGGATCAGTAACGGAGTTATCTACGCATTGTTGATTGTAATCACCATCGTATGGTTATTCCCGTTCTTCGGAATCGTATGTGAATCGTTTAAAACAGAAACAAAGATGCAGACTCCCTATCTTTTCCCGAAAGAATTTGGTTTTGACAACTATGTAAGACTCTTTAAAGAGACAGACTTTTTGAAATGGTTTATGAACACTGCAATAATGGGTGTCGCAACAGCGGTATTACAAACTATATTTATCTTGTCAATGAGCTACGTTCTTTCGCGTCTGAGATTTAAGGGAAGAAAACCCCTTATGAACTTTATGCTCATACTCGGAATGTTCCCAAGCTTCCTTACCATGATACTGATATACAAGGTTTTTGCAGACGTGGGACTTACGGAGAATATGGCTCCGCTTGGACTTATTATCGTCTACTTTGCCAGCAGTGCTATGGGATATTATGTGTCAAAAGGATTTTTCGACACGATTCCGAAGAGTCTTGACGAAGCCGCAAGAGTTGACGGAGCTACACGTTTCCAGGTCTTCTATAAGGTTATCATGCCTCTCTCAAAGCCAATAGTTATCTACACGATACTTATGGGCTTTATGGCACCTTGGGGCGACTTTGTACTTGCAAGTTACATCGTTCACAATAACAGCTCGGGTATGAACGTTGCCGTCGGAATGTATAACTGGCTTTCAAAAACAAATCTTAATACTCACTATACCATGTTCTGCGCCGCGGGCGTAATCGTTGCAATTCCTGTCGTCACGGTATTCTTGCTTCTGCAAAAATACTACGTAGAAGGCGTAACAGGCGGAGCAGTAAAAGGCTGATCAAGAGAGGGAATTAATATATGGCAAGTGTAAAACTAACTAATGTAAAGAAGATATACGGCAAGGATACGGTTGCGGTTCAGGACTTCAATCTTGATATTGCCGATAAAGAATTTATCGTTTTCGTAGGTCCTTCGGGCTGCGGAAAATCAACTACATTGCGCATGATAGCAGGACTTGAAGATATTTCGGCGGGAACGGTCGAGATAGACGGAGTTGTCGTAAATGACCTTCAGCCTCGCGACAGAGATATTGCGATGGTATTCCAAAACTACGCTCTTTATCCTCATCTTACCGTATTCGAGAACATGGCATTCAGTCTGAGACTCAAAAAAGTACCTAATGACGTTGTTTATCAGAAGGTAACAGAGGCTGCCGAGATCCTCGGTATTACGGAGTATCTGACGAGAAAGCCCCGCGCTCTTTCGGGCGGACAGAGACAGAGAGTTGCAATCGGTCGTGCTATGGTAAGAGACAGTAAGGTATTCCTCATGGATGAGCCTCTTTCCAACCTCGATGCAAAGCTCCGTAACCAGATGAGAGCAGAGATAATCATGCTTCGTCAGAAGATCGACACGACGTTCATATACGTAACTCATGACCAGACCGAGGCAATGACGCTCGGAGACCGCATAGTTATTATGAAGGACGGATATATTCAGCAGGTCGGAACACCTACCGAGGTGTTTGACATGCCCGACAATCTTTTTGTCGCTGAATTTATCGGTGCTCCCAAGATGAATACATTTAAAACCAATCTGACATACGAAAACGGAAAATATTATGTTTCTCCGTACGGCAGTAAAATTGAGGTAACCGGAACAAAGGCTGAAATGCTCAGAGCAAAGGGTATTAACTCACAGGAGATCATCCTCGGTGTCCGTCCCGAACACTTTGTTGTTGCCGACAAGAACAGCCCTGCCGCGATTCCTTGTAAGATCGTCGTAAACGAGATGATGGGAAGTGAGCTTCACCTGCACGTCGTAGAAGAAAACGGTGATAAGCTTATCGTCCGTATTCCTACTGTCAAGCTCGATGATGAAGAACGTAATGCTTTGATTTACGGTGCAACTATCTATGTAACCTTTGAATCAAAGGTCATGCATTTCTTCGACCCCGAAACAGAGAAGAATCTCTTGGTATAAAATTTGCTATAATACTCCGTCGAGCAATCGGCGGAGTGTTTTTGTAAAAGGAGCTATTGAATTTTTAAAACTTATGTGTTATAATTAAATCAGCCGACATAGGCAAAATAAATTTAATTTTAGGAGAGTGCTTTTTGAACAAGTACAAAACAACGGAGATTGCGGCATAACCGAGAGGTTTGTTGCAATGTGCAAACCTCCCGGGCATCAGCCATTGTAACCGACAAAATACAGGAGGATAAATAAATGAAAACAAACGGTTATATCATCAGATCAGAAAAGGCATGCGAACAGAGAACAGTTGAAAATTTGGTAAGAGAGTCATTTTGGAACGTCTACCGCCCCGGAGCATATGAACACTATGTTCTCCACATAATGCGCAACTGCGAAGGATTTGTGCATGAGTTGAATTTTGTGTTGGAGCTTGACGGCGAAATTATAGGTCAGACCGTATTTGTCAGGTCTCATATACTTTCAGATGACGGCAGAACAGTTCCGACGTTATCGCTCGGACCTATATGTATCGCTCCCGATTATAAGCGCAAGGGCTACGGCAAAATTTTGCTTGATTACGCGTTCTATAAGGCAGAGGAACTTGGATACGGAGCCGTAATGTTTGAAGGAAATATCGATTTTTACGGTAAATGCGGCTGTGTTGAAGCATCAACCTTCAATATCCGCTATCACGACCTACCCGAAGGTGAGAATGCTTCTTTCTTCCTTTGCAAGATACTCAAAGACGGATACCTCGACGGCATTACAGGCGAATACAGCGTGCCCGATATCTATCTTGTCACCGATGAGGATGTAGAAAATTTCGATAAGTCTTTCCCGCCAAAGCAAAAACTGAAGCTTCCCGGACAGCTTTTCTGATCTGAGCCACGCCTTCCCCCGTCACGCATTGCGAGATGGGGGAATGGCGTTTCAAAACATTTTTGAAATATAGGAGTACATGATATATGAAAGATGTTAAAATCACAGTCATCCGTAAAGCTCGTTACGACGATCTGATTGAAAAATATGAAAATCCGATCGAACACGCCTGCGATCTGTGCGAAGGTCAGGTCTTCATCTGCAGGGGCTGGCAAAAGCCCGATGGCTTTTGTGACAGCGCATGGGAAACCGTCTCTCCCTTTGTGTTGACACTTGCGCACGGTGGAGGGAACTTCTACGACGGCTGGATGAAGAATGAAAAATCTGCCATGATTTCCTGCAACGACGGCTTCCGTCCGGTCAGCTTCCTGCTTGAAGTTTGTGATTGACGAAACAAAAGAAAGGACAAAGCGAAATGAACAAGTACATCAATTTATCACCCGAGAATATAGAAAAAGAACACGTTTGCTGTGCAATAGGCGACAAAAAGCATCAGGCAGGCGTGGAGAGTAAAAAGGAATGGCTCCGCGCAAAATTCGGTGACGGTCACGTGTTCAGAAAATTGGATGCCAGAGGAAAAATCTTTATCGAGTACGAGCCGATAGAAAGTGCTTGGGTGCCTGTTGAAGGTAAAAACTACGAGTACATTTATTGCCTTTGGGTAGCAGGCAGCTTTAAGGGCAAGGGAATTGCCGGAGAGCTTATGGAGTATGCGATAAACGATTCGAGGGAAAAGGGCATGAGCGGAATCTGCACCCTTGCATCCAAAAAGAAAAAGCCCTTCATCGGTGAAAAGAAATTTTTTGAGCATTACGGCTTCAAGGTCGTCGACAGCATCGGAGATTACGAGTTGCTCGCTTTGCAGTTTGATTCAAATCCTACACCCACATTCAGCGACAGCGCGAGAAAAATGAGAATTGACAGCACTGACTTCACGGTTTTTTACAGTCCCGAATGTCCCTATGTGGAATATGAGGTGAAAGAACTTTCCGAATACGCCCGGGAAAACGGTATTGCAATCAATTTCATAAAAATCGATTCGCTTGAAAAGGCGAAAAACGCTCCCTGCGTATTCAATAATTGGGCTAATTTTTATAAGGGAGAGTTTGTTTCAAATACCATATTGAATTCAAACTCGTTTGCAAAACTGTTGGAAGGAAAGGACAGGCAATAAAAATGGGAAAGGAGATGCGATTATGGCATCCATGTGGGACCCGTGGCGCGGTTGTCACAAGTGCAGCGACGGATGTTTATATTGTTACATACACAAGGGCGACGCCAAGCGCGGAGTGAATACCGATGAGATCGTTAAAACATCGAAGTTTACAAAACCGATAGAAAAGAAGAAAAACGGCGAATATAAGATGCCGTCGGGGCTTGTATACGTCTGCTTTTCCTCGGACTTTTTGATTGAGGAAGCCGATGAGTGGCGAGGGGAATGTTGGCAAATGATAAAAGAGCGCGCCGACTGCACGTTCCTGTTTCTAACCAAGCGGATCGACAGATTCATGCGATGTGTCCCCGACGATTGGGGAAGCGGTTATGATAACGTCGTGGTCTGCTGTACGGTGGAAGATCAAAAGAACGCCGACCGCAAGCTTTCAATATTTAAGAATTTACCAATAAAACACAAGCAAATAACAGCACAGCCTCTTATCGGGGATATCGATATGGAAAGTTTTCTTGACGGCATCGAATGTGTCGTCGTTGGCGGTGAATCGGACAGCAATGCCCGTCCGCTTTATTACGATTGGGTTCTCCATATCCGCGAACAGTGCATCAGAGCTGATGTCAGCTTTGAATTTCGTCAGTGTGGTACACATTTTATCAAGGACGGGAAAGAGTACAAGCTGCAGGTCAAGGAATTAATGAAACAGGCACGGCTTGCAGAAATAAATTATCAGAGCAAGAGGGGAGAATCTTTTCCAACATAACTCCGCAAAAAAGGTCGAGTATTTTTTTCTCCTTTTTGCTATAATGAATACATCACAAAGGGGGTGAGTGCGTGAACG
>JBJDZM010000005.1:0-3984 GCA_051867975.1 Eubacteriales bacterium
GCGGCGTTTACTCCGCTGGTAAAGGTGATTTTGGCGATATTGAGCTTATCTTTCAGCAGGTCGTAAACTATTTTGATCATGCCTTCTACGGTCATAGTCTCCTTGGTAACGACAAGACGGCACTCGGGATACGCGGTGGCAAGCTCTGTCTTAAAAGCAGGACCTTTCATTTTATTGCTCGGAGCGCCGTTTCTAATGCCCTGTTCCTCATAAACGCCGAGAATGGCGGGCAACAACGGGTCGTCTTCTCTAAGGATCAGCGCGTGGTCAAAGTTCTTCAAAACTTCCCATGCGGTCTTCTGAATCTCGTTGCAGGGAAATACCATATTCACGCCCGGTTCAATGCTGTCCTCAACCTCAATGGTCAGGACGCCGGTGTGTCCGTGCAGGTACTGTGCTTCTCCTTTGAATCCGTAGAATCTGTGTGCGTATTGCAGGTCTAATTTTGTGATGCTTCTCATAACAATTCTCCTTTTTTATATATTTATGGGTAATGCGTATCGGTTTCATGGTTGGCACGAGGATCTTTTACATTCCGGGCATATGCCTCGGAATACAATATCGTAGCCTGTAAAATCAAATCCGTGCGTATCTTTTATGTTCTGCTCCAAGCCAAAGACATACTCCATGTCAACGTCAAAGACTCTGCCGCACCTCTCGCACCTCACATGGCAGTGGTCGTGCAGGAGATGGTCAAAGCAGTCAGCACCTCCGGGTATCTCCATTTTGCGTATCTCGCCCCTATCGGAAAGCAGATTGAGATTGCGATATACGGTAGCGCGGCTGATGTGGGGGTGCGTTTTGATTATCTCATGGTATATCTCGTCAGCGGTGGCATGGCAATGCAGTTTGTTTACAACTTCCAAAACCAAGGAACGCTGGATCGTGTTACGGTTCATATCTTCATCCTTGTTGCATTTCAGTTCTTATTGATATTATGTACTACTTAGTATTATATATCAATAATCACTATTTGTCAATACCTTTTTTTAATTTTTCAACAAAAAAGTGGGTACAAAGTAAAAACGGGTTACGGTTCAACCAACCTGCTTTGAAATAACTGTAAAAGTCTCAGAAAAGCGATGGCATCTTTATGCAAATCGTACCATTGTCTTCCGGTCAAAAAAATTTTCCAAACGACGATTCCGACCTACTGCGCGGAATCGGACCGATGAAGTTGACTTTCGACCGATTTATTGCTATAATATTTGTGTTGACAAATCGGAATTCAACAGATTTTTTGCAAAAAAACGAGAATGTTAATATGCATTGCTTGCAGCAACGGGATGTTTGCCTTATAATTTAGGTGTCGACGAAAGGAGGTCGAATCTTATGTTAAGTGAAAACATCAAAGAAATCAGAAAATCCAAAGGGCTATCACAGGAAGAACTTGCTATAAAACTGAATGTGGTACGACAAACTGTTTCTAAGTGGGAGAACGGTTTGTCAGTCCCCGATTCCGATATGTTGATCTCTTTATCGGAAGTGTTGGAAACACCCGTAAGCATTTTGCTTGGAGAAACGGTTGTCGAGTCCCGCCCCGATGACTTAAAAGCGATTGCCGAAAAGCTTGAGATTATCAATCTGCAGCTTGCGCAAAGAAAAACGATGAGGCAAAAAACATATCATTGGTTGTTTATTGGATTAGGTACGCTTATTTTAATCATTTTTGCGGTTTTAGCCGTATTAAACAGTCCCTACTTGGGATGGGATTATAATGATCCCGAAACCGCGGTTTTAGGGGTAGCTTTCCACGCTTTTGAGTGGCTGTTTGTCAGAGTAGCACCGTTGATTTTTTGCGGAACAGTTGCAGGTGCATTTTTAACACGAAACAAAAGGTGAAGCGATCGGCAAATTCCGGTTTGCCGAATAATCCGAAAGGGACTGTTATTGGTTTTCAGAACAGTCCCTTTTCTCCCTTGCCTCCCTGAAAGGGGAATTTACTTTGGCAACTTACAAGTAAAATAGCATAAACTATTGACATTTGCCGCATACAAGAGTATAATCATCGATATAAGTACTTTAGCGTCCTGATGTGCTGATTTATGAAAGGAATTATGACTATGAAATCCAAATTTAAAATATTATCATTGATATTAGCATTAATGATACTGTTCACCGCATGTGACCGGCTTGGAGGTATTCTCGGAAAAGAGACGGAGACTCGGTCTTCGACAGAAACGCAGACCGAAACTAATACAGACGGCTCGAATACGGCGGAAACCGGCGAAGGCGAAAATGTCGAAACGAGAGACTGTACGTCCACCGAAACGGAAGAACAAACCGAAGCGGAGACAGAGATAAGCGCATACCGTCTCTCCATTTCAAGAACTCCCGCAGAGATCGAATCAATGCTCACCATAACCGACGAGGTCTACACCGAAGTTGCGTCACAGCTCGCTGCATTTGAGAAGATCGCCATTGAAAGCAGTGATCTTGATGCTATCGATGCAGCTTATGCTTCATTTGAAGATACCTACGATTATATCTCGACACAGGTGTCTATCGCGTCTGTTTTGTACTACATAGACATGAGCAACGATGCAAATTACGAAAGATATAACAACTTGTATGATAAATATGGTGACATGCACAATGCCTATGTTGAAAGCTGTAAGAATATCTACAACAACTCTCCCGTTCGCGACGAGCTGTTCGCCGATTGGACCGAGGAAGAGATCAAGCAGATGCTTAACTATTCCCCCGAGTCTCAGAAGCTTCAGCTCAGAAATGATGAACTGACAAATGAACTGAACAATCTGAGCTCAGCTGAGTTTAAGGACAGAAGCGCGGAAATATATGCCGAGATCGTCACAAACAATAACAGAATTGCCCGGCTTGCAGGCTATGATAACTACTATGACTACGCAACGAAAGAAATCTATTGCCGTGATTACGAGAGAGAAGACCTTGAAAAATTCTGCGCTACCGTTGCAACGGAGTACGTTCCTTATTTCGAGACTCTCATGAATTCCTTCTACACACGTCTTTACAAGCTCAACGACGCAGATTATGATGCGTTTATAGCATATCTTTACGATCCTTTTGACAGCTTAAAGAAAAACTATCTTACGGACTACATTTCGTCTCTCCCCGAGAGCACGAAGGACGGAATGAACCATGCATTCGTAAACAGAAACATGGTCTTCTCCGATAATCTCAATTCGCACCCCACAGCATTTCAGACGTATCTTGACGATTTCGATATGCCTTTCTGTTTGTTTGGTTGCGAAGGTCAGTCGACAAGCACGATAGTTCACGAGCTGGGACACTACTATGCTTCATTGCACACAGATCTTTCAAGCAACGACCTCGCCGAGGTGCAGTCTCAGGGTAACGAAATGCTCCTTCTCGACTACCTCAAGGACCAGTTGAGTTACAATGTCTTCAATACACTCAAGAGCTACGTAATGTATCTTAACGTGAACACAATAATTTCCTGTGTCATCATAGACGAGTTTGAGCGCGAGGTCTACTCACTTGAAAGTGTTGAAGGCTTTAAATCCGCCGATTTTGATGCCATAATGAACAAGGTATGTGAGAAATACGGCGGTGCCGATTGGATAGAAGAGAATGTGGGCGACATGAACGATTATTGGCGCCAGGTCACAACAAACTATCCCGTATATTATATAAGCTATGCAATTTCGGTCACATCCGCAATGAATATTTACTATGTTGCAAAAACCGACAGAACAGCCGGCCGCGAGGCTTACCGTGTTCTCGTCGAGGACGTAACCGAAGACGATACATATCTCACGGCAATCAAGAAGGCAGGACTTCCGAGTCCTTTCGATACAGAGGCTACCGAGCAGGTAATTTCCGTTGTCTGGGGCAAGAGACCTATTGCTACCGTGCAGTAATATTTGAAAATACCGCCATCTTCCCGCCCGAGAATGGCGGTATTTATGTCTCGGATTTATATTATATGGCTCTTTGTCAATAGTTGGGGTAAAAAAATCTAAGAGAAATAATTTGGCGAAG
>JBJDZM010000006.1:0-18651 GCA_051867975.1 Eubacteriales bacterium
TTGGGCTATCTTTTTTCTTTTCCCCGGGGGGGTGCAGTTAAAACTTTAATCTGCCCAATTTATTTCTCCCTTTTTGATACTGCAATATTGACAGTTTTCACGCACGATGGTATAATTACGTATGAAAATACACTGCCACGGGCAAAGAAACGAGGTAAACGATGAACACGATTGATTGCATAAAAACGAGAAGAAGTATCAGGAGATTTTCAAAGAGGGAGGTTTGCGCAGACGTGCTTGCCGAAGTCGTCAATATTGCGGCGTATGCGCCGAGCTGGAAGAACTCGCAGACGGTGCGCTACACCGCCGTGCTTGACAAGGCTCTTAAGGCACGCCTTGCAAACGAGTGCATGATGGGCTTTGAACACAACATCATAACCGCTTGCGGCGCTCCTGCACTGATCGTTGTCACAACGATAAACTGCCGCTCGGGATATGAGAAAGACGGCTCGGCGACGACGTCCAAGGGCAGTCATTGGCAGTCATTTGATGCGGGGATCGCAACTCAGACCTTCTGCTTGGCGGCTCACGAAAAGGGACTTTCAACCGTCATCATGGGCATTTTTGACGAGGAGAAGGTTGCACAGGTCGTCGGTGTTCCCGACGGTCAGTCTGTTTCGGCTCTTATTGCGGTCGGATATGCCGACTGCTCTCCTGCGGCACCGGGCAGAAAGGACTCAAACGAGCTTTTGACTATCAAATAAGCTATGATTACATGAAAATCCGGCAAAAAAAGAAAGCCGACGAGGCTTTCTTTTCTCATATTCATTTTCATGCTATCGGATTTTTTCTGAAGAACAGAATACCGAGCGTATTTCTGCCGCAATGGGATGACACGGTGCATCCTGCGCGCGAGACCATCACATTCTCAAAATATCCGTAGGATCTTACCTTTTCAACGCACATATTCACGACCTCTTCGTCACAGCCTGCGTGAGTCACGAAGATATGCTCCGGGCATATATCGCCGCAATCTCCGAGACGGTCCTGAATATACATGGGCAGGACACGGTCAAATTTGCCGCGATATTTCTTACCTACTCCCATTTTTCCGTTCTTGACTGCGATGCAGGGCTTAAGGCTCAGAAGATTGGCTCCGAACGCCTCAAGCGACGAGCAACGTCCGCCCTTGTAGAGAAACTCAAGGCTGTCGATGACAAACGACGCGTCAACGCACGGCACAAGCTCCTCGCACGCATGCGCTATCTCTGCGACGCTCTTGCCCTCCCCTGCCATCTCGCACGCGCGGATAACGAGCAGTCCTCCGCCTGTCGAAAGATTTTTCGTATCTACGACATGGACGTTCGGAAAATCCTCTGCGGCAAGGCACGCGTGGCTGTATGTACTTGACATCTCGGAGCTTATCGTGAACAAGACTATCGAATAGCCCTCCCGAGTGTATTTTTCAAAGAAGTCGGAAAATTCCGAAACATTGAGCGCGGCGGTCTTGGGAAGCTGCCCCGTTTTTTGGTAATTTTCATATATCATGTCGGGGTTAATATCGATACCGTCGGTATAGTTCTTGCCGCCGACACTGACGCATAGCGGTATTATCTTAACGCCGTATTTTGCGATCTGCTCGGGGCTTAAGTCGGTCGTACTGTCACTTGCTATAAGAATCTTTTCGGACATATCAATTCTCCTTTTTGCAATCTGTTTGCAGTTTGATTATACTATGTGATTATTAACTGAATGTTAAGTGTAAGAAAAGTGTAGTATTTTATTTTTGCGCGTTTTCCCCTCTGCGCAAAACGATCCGACTGCGTCGGAGAGATTCTGAGTTTGGTGGCGACACCGTAAAAAATCCCAGAGGCACGATGTGCCTTCGGTGCATTTGGTCAATGAAGCACGCGCGAGTCTGAGTACAGCAGAACTCAGAATCTTGTTTTGCGCCGAGGTTTATTTTGCGCGTTTTTCCCCCCTGCGCAAAACGATCCGACTGCGTCGGAGAGATTCTGAGTTTGGTGGCGACACAGTAAAAAATCCCAGAGGCACATCGTGCCTTCGGTGCATTTGGTCAATGAAGCACGCGCGAGTCTGAGTACAGCAGAACTCAGAATCTTGTTTTGCGCCGAGGTTTATTTTGCGCGTTTTTCCCCCCTGCGCAAAACGATCCGACTGCGTCGGAGAGATTCTGAGTTTGGTGGCGTCGCCGTAAAAAATCCCAGAGGCACGATGTGCCTCTGGGATTTTTTATGGTGGAGACAGCAGAACTCGAATCTGCGACCCCTTGCATGTCAAGCAAGTACTCTAACCAACTGAGCTATGCCTCCGTGTTTACTTGCCTAACATATTATTTCATAAATGCGACTCGGACTCCATGCCTGCATGGAATGTTTTACAGCAAGTAGACTTTGATATCGTTTGTCTTCACGCTGTATATTATATCACATTTTTTAAAAAATGCAATACCTTTTCCGAAAATTTTTTATTTTCTTTTAACTCATTTTTTCTCGATATCCCATCGCTTCGATATACGTTGATTTTTCACAGCTGTATCGGGCGCATCAAATCACAACTTCAGTAACCCTTCCAATTCCTCTGAAAGCGCGCCTTTTTGTATATGAACCTTTACCTCGTTGGAGAGCGCATTGGTTTTAAGGTGCAAAACATAACTTGCAATACCCTTTCTATTGCGAAGGGGTGTAGTTATATCTTCTGTTGCGACAAGATTTTCGGTCTTGAACACCGTGATTTTTTTGGAAAAGCTACCGCTGTAAACCGTTATTTTTCCGTTGTGAATCGTAATGCCATTGGTTTTATACTCAAGCAGCGCGCTCACCGATCTTACAATAAGCACAATGCTTGCTACCCCTAAAACAGAAAAAACAACAGCGGAAATCACATAGGAAGGCGCATTTAATATCAGCGTAATAACTGTCGTCAACAACAGCACCGCACCTGTTATGATGCCGAAAAACAACAAGAACCACGACATGAACGGGAAAAACGATACCGATTTCTCTTGTTTTTTATCGGGTACGTAATCGGGCAACACCCTGTTAAGTATTTCACCGACTTCGTTATATTTGCAAAAAGGAACAAGCACGCCGAGTTCAACGTCATTTTTCCCCTCTTCGCTTGTATATCCTATTACCTCAAGCTTAATGGCGGCAAAGCCAAACATTCTTTGAACAAGACTTTGTGAGATCTTGACCGCCTTAACTCTGTCATAACCAAAGGTATTGGTATGTCTTTCCAGAAGTCCGTATGAGATCTGTATGTTATTGCCGATTTTTGTTATGTTGAATTTATGGTATCCGACAAACGAATTGATAAGACATGATATAAATGAGATAGCCGAGAACAGCAACATGGCGGCAAGCGTGAGCATGAATGAAAGGAGGAAAAACTCACCCCAATTGCCGAAAAAAACAAGCTGCAAAACAAATTTGCAAGCACCGATAACAAAAAATGCCAACGCTCCGAACAATACCGTAAAAAATGCTGTTGATACAATATTGAATAATGTATAAAGCATTTTCTTTTTGGAAGTAAAACTGTATAGACTGTCCTTATCCGATAAAAGCAGTTCGCCCTCGGTTGTGCTTTCGGTGTTTTGCGCGCCGTTTTCTCTAAACGAATTCAACTTTTCCAGCAAGGCGTCAACGGTCTTTTCCTTCTCCACAATGAGAATTTCCGCTTGGCTTGAGGTATTTGTCGATCCGCTGTCTACCGTCAAGACCGCAATGCCGAATATCCTTTGCAAAATGTTTTGTTTTTTGTTTATCGCGTGGACCTTTTTGTATTCCAGCACAGAGCGTTTTCTGAAAAACACGCCCCTGTTGCATTTGATCTCCGTCTCGGTCAGTTCGTATCCCGACGTCCTGTAATACATTATCCTGTAAGCGATAAAACACGCAAAGACTATTATGAACGCAATCACGAAAACGGGAGTCACGACGACAATATCTTCTGTGTTTGCGCTGTCTTCAAGAAAAAAGTAATCTGAAAAGACAAGCAGTATCACGAAGCTGTAGAACAGATCCGAGATCAAATTTGAGAAAATATATCCTTTATCAAATCTTTTCATCTTTTAATTCCTCAACTCTTTTTTCGAGGTTACGCTCAAGATCGTCCATCATACGGTCAGCCTCATCGGTTGTGAGAGTGGAAATATCGAAATTTGATCCCGCCGTTGATATTGTTACTCCGCTGAGCTTCAGCATCATCATAAGCGGTCCTTGTATTCTGTGAAGGTCCTGGATCTGACATACGGGAATAACGACTCTTCGTCTGAAGATCACTCCCTGCTTTACGATAATTCGTTTATCGTCATACCCCCATGCATACATTTTGTAACGCAAAGCCGGCAAAATCAAAACAAGGCAAAGGATCATGGCGACGGGTACTCCGACACCCAACAAAACGGCAAGCGTTATCTCCCTCGGCACCTCCGTCACGATCAAGCCTACGGTCAAGCCTGCAAAAAAGCATACCAACACCAAGGAAACAATTGCCGCTCGGATGTACCATAGCTTAAGTACGCCCCTGTCTAATTTTTTCAGTTCCATATGCATATTCCTCCCAAAAATTTCGGTCTATGCTCTCATTATATCAAAATCCTCGCAAAAAGTCAAGGGAGAGGCTACATTCTCTGCGGCTTCTCCCTTGCGAGTTCTTTTTCTTATAATATACGATTATTCAGCGTCAGCCTCTGCAGCCTCAGCCGCCTCTTCGACTGCCTCGACCGTCTCTGCATCCTCGGGCATAGCCTCCTCAAGTGCCTTCGCTTCCTCAAGAAGCTCTCTTATGGAAAGGCTTACGTTCTTCTTCTCGTCGTCGATTGCGGTGATCTTCGCGTCGACCGTCTGACCGATCTCAAGAACGTCGGCAGGCTTTGCGATCTTCGTCATGGATATCTGAGAGATATGGATGAGTCCGTCAACACCGTCAATTATTTCTGCAAATGCACCGAAGGGCATCATGCTGACGATCTTGACCGTTACGATATCGCCTACTGCGTAGTTTGCCTTGAAGATAGTCCAAGGATTCATTGCGTCGGTCTTGTATGAGAGAGAAATTCTCTTCTTCTCGGGGTCGAAGCTCTTGACCGTAACCGTAATCTCGTCGCCTACGGAAACGACCTCTGCGGGGGACTTGATCCTCTTCCAGGAAAGCTCTGTCGTATGTACCATACCGTCAACTCCGCCGAGGTCAACGAACGCGCCGAAGCTCGTCAGGCTCTTTACCTTACCCGTGTACTGCTTGCCCTCTTCGATGTTTGCCCAGAACTCAGCCTCAGCCTGCTTTCTCTCCGCGCGGAGAACTGCGCTGATAGAGCCCTTAGCCTTTCTGTTTTCGATTTCGGTGATCTTAAATCTTACCGTCTTGCCGATCATCTCGGAGAGGTCACTGTTCTTGGGTGTGCCTGTCTGCGAAGCGTGAATGAATACGCGAGTACCGTCTGTTACGGCGATAACACCGACGTTCTTGACCGTCTCAACGACCTTACCCTCAAGGATCTCGCCGCTCTCTTTGGCAGCTGCTACCTTGTGCCAATTCTTGTCGCTGTCAACTCTCTTCTTGTCGAGGGTTGCAAATCCGTCAACGTCGCTTACGCGCACTACGAACGCATCAACTGCGTCTCCGATCTTGAACATCTCCGTAAGCTTTGCCGAGGGGTCGTCTGTGACCTTATCGGCCTTAATAATACCGGTCACCTTAGCGCCGATATCAAGCTGAAGCTCGGTATCATTTACGGCGGTAACGTAGCCGGTAACAACGTCTCCTGTATTTAAAGTTTTGAAGGATGTTTCGAGAAGTTCTGCAAAATTCTCTTTGCTCATGGTTTTTTCTACCTCCTGAATTATATTGTGCGGAGTCGATGCCCCTGCTACAATTCCTGCTTTTTTGTAGGATATCGGAATATACCGACCAAGCTCTTCGGCGTTCTCTACCATAACGGTATTCTCACATTCTGCCCTGCATATGGAATACAGTTTGGCGGAATTTGAGCTTCCCCTGCTGCCGATAACGACCATGAAATCGTTTTCACGAGATAGCCTTACGGCTTCGAGCTGTCTGTTTTCCGTAACACTACATATTGTATCAAAAATCAGCGGATTTGTATATAGATTTACCAAAAATTTTTTTATTTTCTCCCATTCACCTAAGTTTTGAGTTGTTTGCGCAACGGCAATTGGTGATTTTGCGCAATCTATGCAAATTTCTCCACCGGCAACGGCTTTTTTTAACTCATCAAGGCTTTCAAAGGTGACGACCTTCCCGTCAAATTGACTGCAAAAGCCGACGACCTCGGGGTGTTCGGCAGAACCTAACACCAAAAGCGTGCCGTCCGGATCGTTGTGACGGGCGATTATTTTGTGGATCTTGTCGACGAACACGCAGGTGCAATCGACGAAGGAAAAGTATGGGTTTTTCCGCGCCGAATCGACAAGCAGTTGCTTGACGCTTTTCTCGATTCCGTGCGCGCGGACGAAGATCTTTACCTCCGCGCCCTCTTTTGCTTCCGACGCAAGGCGCGGAATATCGTCAACGGACGCTACACCGACACCGCTTGAAGCGAGCTGCGCGTTATACGTGTCGTTATGAATCAGCTTCCCGAGCGTGAATATCCTCTGCCCCGGGATATGCTTTTCTATCTCTTCCTCGATAAGCCTTGCCGCGCGGGCTACCCCAAAGCAAAAGCCCGCGTTTTTGGCGACGGTTATCGTGGTATCCGAACGCTTATTTCCCGTCATCGAGCTCTTCCCCCATGTCGCAGATACGGTCAAAGACCTGCTTTGATATGCGCATGTATTCGCCCTGTGCCTCGGGGTCGTAATCAAACTCCTCGAACCTTATGGGCTTTCCGATATATACGTCAACTCGGCGGAAGGGCGCCCATCTTCTCTTTTTCATTTTTATATAGCACGGAAGGACGGTCGCCTCTGCCTTTATCGCAATCATACCAAGTCCGTTTTTTACCTGGGTCTCTCTCGGGTCAACGCACTTGTATCTGTGTCCCTGCGGAAAAATGCCGATACTCTTGCCCTCTCCGAGCATCTTTATCGTCTTGCGTATCGCGCCGACGTCGGCTCCCTTTCGGTCGACGGGATATGCCCCGAGAGCCGCAACCAGCTTATTGAGGAGCGGAACCTTGAAAAGCTCCTTTTTTGCCATAAAACAGGGCTGCTGCTCGCTCGTTGCCGCACATAAGAATATCGGATCTGCGTTTGAGGTGTGATTGGCGCAGATTATGTAGGGCCCCTCATCCTCGCGCGGCTCGTTTTCCGAGCCATGCACATGTATTCTGAAAAGAAATTTTACAGGTCCCAAAAACCATTTTTTTACCCGAATATACGCTTTACTTTTCAATTCTCTTAACTCCCGTTCTTTCTTCAATCAGGTTCAAAATATAATCGACCGAGCCATCAAAGTCATAGTCGGAATTGTCAAAGATGATAGCGTCGTCCGCCGCCTTGAGCGGTGCCGCCGAACGCGTGCTGTCTGCCAGGTCGCGCGCGTTCATTTCATTCAAAACGTCCTCGTATTTCACGTCCGCGCCATTTTCGACAAGCTCTCTGTACCGTCTCGTCGCTCTCGCTCCGTTTGAGGCGGTAAGGAAGATCTTTACGTCGGCATCGGGGAGAATGACCGTGCCTATATCGCGCCCGTCCATGATGACGCTGTTTTTTCTTGCAAGCTCCTTTTGTGTTTCAAGCAAAAACGCGCGGACGTTCGGAACGCTTGAGACCGCCGAGGCGTACATCGAAATGTCGGGCTGTCTTATCTTGTCGCCGAGGTCTTGACCGTTGAGAATTACGTGCTGTGCGCCGTCGATATATTTTATCTCGATTGCGATTTCCGAAAGCCGCGGCGTGATTTTTTCGCTGACCTTGGCGTCGGCGACCGAAAGACCGTTTTCTCTCGCGTAATAGCCCACGGTGCGGTAGAGCGCGCCCGTGTCAACGTAGATTATTCCGAGCTTTGCGGCGACCGCCTTTGATATCGTGGACTTTCCCGCACCGCCCGGACCGTCGATTGCAATATTGATGTGCTTTTTCATTTATTCCTCTCCGTTTGATTTATTGTGCCGCATTCTCGCCTGCCAAAACGGCGGTGGAGAATGCTATTTGCAGATTAAATCCGCCTGTGTACGCATCGAGGTCAAGCACCTCGCCTGCAAAATAAAGCCCGCGCACGAGCTTTGATTCCATTGTTTTGGGGCTTATCTCGCCGACGGCGACTCCGCCCTTTGTTATTATTGCCTCGTCTATCGGGCGAAATTCCGAAAGCGGGAGCTTTATACATTTTATTGCACCGAGCAGTGCGCGCCTTTCCTCTTTCGTTATCGAATTGACCTTTTTTCGGGGGTCTATGCCCGAAAGCTCGATTATAGGCTCAATTGCCTTGAGCGGCAGAAGGTCGCCGAGCGAATTGATAAAATCCTTATTGTTGTATTTGGCAAAATCCGACCTTATGCGCGCGTCAAGCGCAGGCTCGTCAAGTGCGGGCTTCAAGTCGATATGCGCTTCGTAAATTTTCTTTGATATATCAGGAAGATGCGCCGAAGCGGAGAGGACCATCGGTCCCGTTATGCCGAAATGAGTGAACATCATCTCGCCGAAGTCCTCGTAGACCACTCTGCCGCTCTCGCGCATAACTATCTTCATCGACACGTTTTTGAGCGAAAGACCTTGCATCCTCTGGCAAAGCCTGCCCTCGCACACGATGGGAACGAGCGAGGGGGTAAGAGAGGTGACGGTATGCCCCGCGCGTCTTGCGAATCTGTATCCGTCGCCGTCAGAACCCGTCATTTTGTACGACATTCCGCCCGTGCATACGATAACCGAGTCAAAGGGGAGACGCTTGCCGCCTGCGGCTATGCCCCTTATCTCTCCGTCGGATATTTCGATATCGGTCACCTTGTCGTTGACGACCTTTACTCCGCAGTCGCTCATTCGCCGGGAGAGTGCCTTTACGATATCCGACGCCTTGTCCGAGACGGGAAAGACACGCTTTCCTCTCTCGACCTTGAGCGGTACTCCGCAGCCCTCGAAAAAATCGATCGTATCGGCGGTTGAAAACCTGTTGAGCGCGGCATAGAGAAAGCGAGGATTTGTCGGTACGTTCTGCAAAAATTCCTCGGTAGAAGAGTCGTTTGTGACGTTACACCGTCCCTTTCCGGTTATGCGGAGCTTTTTGCCGAGGCGGTCATTTTTCTCAAACAGCGTCACGTCGGCTCCCATATACGCCGCATGGATCGCCGACATCATGCCTGCCGCTCCGCCGCCTACGACGGCAACCCTCTTTTGCGCGTTAATATTTTTCTCGGTCATGCCTTATTCCTGCGACTTATCGTATACGTTGTACTCGTCCCAGACCGTCTCAAGGCGGTGGAGCCTCTCGGAAAATCTGTCTCCGCACTCCCTAGACACCGCGACGATAAGCGCGTTTATTACCGACATCGGGGCGACGAGTGAGTCTGCAAATGATGCCATGTCGCTTTGCGCAACAAGCACTTGGTCGGCGTAAGCCGCTATCGGGGAATTCGTACTGTCCGTGATCGCGATAATGTCCGCGCCGCGGCTCTTTGCGTACTCGACTCCCTTTATAATGCTCTTGGAATATCTCGGAAAGCTGATTGCAATGAGCGCGTCGTCCTCGCCGAGACTCATCATCTGCTCAAAGGTCTCGCTTCCCGACGTGGTCTGAATGAGGCGGACGTTGTCCGAAATCATTCGGAAGCTGTAATTGAGAAGGCCTGCAAGGTATGACGAGCCGCGCATTCCCATAATGTATACCGTCTTCGCGTCGACGACGGCACGCACCGCGGCATCAAAGTCCTTCTTGTTTATTCCTTCAAGTGTCCTTTTGAGTTTTTCAATGTCGGAATACAGCACCTTTTCAAGCACGTCGGCGTCGCCGATGAGCGAATTCGTGACCTCGATGCGCTGTACCGCAGTAAGCTTTGAGCGGACAAGCTCCAAAAGCGCGCGTTTGAACTCGGGATACCCTTCAAAGCCAAGCTCCATTACGAACCTGACGACGGTCGATTCCGAGACTCCGACCGTCCCTCCGAGCTTTGCGGCGGTCATGTACGCCGCCTTGTCATAATGCTCCTTAATGTATGCCGCAATGCTCCTCTGACCCTTTGAAAAGCCTTTGAGGTTATCGTCTATCAGATTTAAAATGTCCTTTTTCAAGTCATACCTCCGTGCAATTGTATTGTGAAGACAGCCTGCCGCACGGCAGTCCGCTTCGGTGTATTGCACACTTACAATATTATATACCCTTTCTTTGCAATTGTCAATGAGTAAAAATCCGCTTTGCACCCTTTTTGGCACTTTTTTGCCCTTTTTTTGAAAACGTATTGACAAAATCCTGCAAAAAGTGTAAAATACAGTACGACACAATAAATAACACGGCTCATCTGCGTCAGCGGCGCGTTGTCGGGCGAAATTTCTCGCTCGGGGATAAGGAAATCGCGGTGAAAATCCGCGGCAACAGCCATTACCGTAACTTAAAGGCCTGCGCCTTTATCAAGTCGGAATGCTTATCGGGCAGTGACGGGCTTATGCCCCAAATAGAAGTCTCTTGGGCAATCGGAGTGACTCGATTCGTACTGAAATGTACGCTTTTTTCGCGCGCTCCGAGAAGGGCGCTTTTATTTTATCCTTTTGTGTAAATACTTACAACAGAAAGGAAATTTCAAATGAAAAACACAATCAAGATCACAGTCTCGCTCTTAGCTTTGGCGGCACTTTTGCTCTGCTCGGCGGCATGCGGCAAAAAGGTCGACGCATCGGGAATCTGGGAGAGTTCCGAGTATCTCTCGGACACGACGGTCGGTAATGGCAACAAAACCGTTACACTTACGGTCACGGCAGAGGGTCAGTCGGTAGTCCTTACCGTGAAGACCGACAAGGACACGCTCGGCGATGCGCTTTACGAGTTGAAAATAGTCAACGACGCAAGCTTTTTTGACACCTGCATCGGAATGAAAGCCGATTGGGAAAAGGACAAAGCCTATTGGGCGTTCAAGATCGACGGACAGATGGCAGCCTACGGCATCGGCGACGCAAAAATAGAGGGCGGAGAGAGCTTCACGTTTGAATACACAAAGTAATGATCCAAATCCCGCACGCCGCCGTCCGGACAGGTGGAAAAAACGCGTTTTTGAGCTTGTGCTGTTTGCCATGCTCGGCGCAATGATGTTCTGCTCAAAGGTCATCATGGAGTTTTTGCCGAATATACACCTCATCGGCATGTTCACGGTCGCCTTCACGCTCACCTTTCGCTCAAAGGCGCTCATTCCCATCTATATCAACGTTTTTTTGATAGGCGTGTACGGTGGATTCAATCTCTGGTGGATACCTTACCTATATATCTGGACCGTACTTTGGGCGGCTGCTATGCTTATCCCGAGAAAAACGCCCGGGTGGCTCCTTTGTATCCTCTGCCCCGTCATATGCTCGCTTCACGGGTTTCTGTACGGAATACTCTACGCTCCGGCACAGGCTCTTATGTTCGGGCTTGACTTTAAGGGGATGGTCGCATGGATAATCGCAGGCTTTCCATACGACGTGATTCACGGAATCGGAAATTTTGTCGCAGGACTTCTGATTGTGCCGCTGACACAACTGATGAAAAAACTGCTCGCAAAATCAAGCTCCGTTTTTAAATAATTGCTGATAAGCAAAGAAGAAAGTGATATCATTTATGGGGCTGTCCCAAATGCAGATTTTAAGCATTTGAGACAACCCCATTTTTGCCAAAAAGTAAACTTTATCCGTCATTCTTTAAAATTTTCGTTCATCTTTGTTGACACGTTTCTTTTTCTGTGATAAAATGACGTATCAATATTTACGCGAGGTTAGATACCGCTATGAAAATAAAAATTATTTCCGCACTGCTCTCGCTTTTTCTGTGCATGGGCATAACGACCGCTCTTTCTTCCTGCACCGAAAACGAGGACGAGAATAACACGTCCGCCTCGGGCGGAACGGAAGTCGAGACAGACCAGCCGCCGATGGAGCTTGCCACGGGTGATGACCTTTCCTACGTTTTCCTCAACGACGGAAAATACTGCGCCGTAATAGGGCTTGGTGCCTCAAACGGGGCGATACGCATCGAAATTCCCGAAATATATGAGGGGCTTCCCGTCGTCGGCATCTCATCCGAGGCATTCGCTTCGAGCATCCACCTCAAATCGGTCGAGCTTCCAAACTCGCTCAAATACATCGGAAACAACGCATTTGAAGGCTGTTCTAACCTTGAGAGCATCAACATACCCGAGTCCCTTGAATATCTCGGCTCTCAGGCGTTTGACGGTTGCGACAAGCTGCCCCTGACCGAATATGAGGGTGCGCTCTATCTCGGCAGTGAGTCTGCTCCCTACACCATTCTGATGTCGGCAAAGAGTACGGATATCGACGGGATATGTAAGGTTCATACCGACACGAAAATTATCAATGAGCTGGCTTTTGCCGACTGCACCGAGGTCGACGGGATAATCATTCCGAACGGCATAAGATACATAGGTCTTGACGCCTTCGCGGATTGCTACGACCTTGAATTTACCACGCACGAGTCGCTGAATTATCTCGGAAATGAGAGCAACCCTTACCTCGTTTGCGTTGATGCCAATGCAAAGCGCGACACGCTCTCCTACACGATTCACGAGGACACGAGGATAATCGCTCCCGGGGCGTTCTCAGGATGTGAAAAGCTCGAAGAAGTCAACATTCCGAACGGACTTAAAACCATAGGAGAATTCGCCTTCGATGACTGCCCCCGAATGAAAACGATCGCATTTGACAGAATATCTCTGTGGACGGTGGTCGACATCGAGGATCTTGCAAGTACGGTCTATATTGAAAACAGCGATGTCAATACCAAGGAAATGTTGCTTAATACCCACAAGAGCTGCGCGTGGATAAGACAGTAAAAACACATACGCCATAACATCATAAAATTGCATCACGCAAAATCTGCCCTGTTTCTCAATCAAATTTATGTAGTAATTCGTCAAACTACTGCTTAACTTCCTCGGGAGCAACAATTTTGATCTTACCTCCGTAGTTAATTATCCAAGAATAGAAGGTTGAACACGCCATCACCTGCTCGGTAATTTGAAAATGCTCATCATCTTCACCGGGCGTAATAACTATATCTTCCCCAAAGCGATCTATGACCTTATTCATAACTGAATACACGCAACATAAGGTAACATCCTTCTTCTCATCACCATACATCAAAAACATAGAGTCACAAAAAGCGGACAAGTCAAAATCCTCTGGACAAGGTATTCTGTCCTCATCTGTAATTTGAATGGAGCGTATCTTATCCACTCTGAACATGATAATTTTTGGCTTGTCTTTTCGCTCGTAAAATCCGATAACAAAATAGCTGTCCATATTCCAATTTACTGATCGCATTTCGCTTGCGGAAAGCATTAAGTGTATTTATCTGTTTGAGAAATAAATACTTGCGCTTGTCCTCGGCAGAAAGGTCAGCCGGAATCTGCTCAACTTCCATAATTTAAACTCCAGGCTGTTTTCATTTAGTAAGAAATCAAATTCTCCCATAGTCACAAAGCCATTGTTATCACGTCTGACTTTAATTTCATCCTTGACAATAATAATCTTTTTGAATGAATCGTCTATGCGTTTGAGAGATTGTATTTCCTGCTCAGTCTTTTCTTCGCCGGACATGGCAAATGCAGATTGTATATAGTATCTCTTGCTACCGAGATTAGCGACGAAATCCACCTCAAATTGCTTCACTGTAAAATGGCTGTCTGACCTTCCACGCACCTCGACAACACCGACGTCCACATTGAATCCTCTGATACGAAGCTCATTATAAATGAATACAAATGACAAAACTATTTGAACAATCAATAGGAGTAAGAAAGCCTTGGTATATACGCAAGTTCAACCATCAAAGAAGATGATCAAAAACTGAATCAATTATATCGTTAGATATGGTTCATCTCTCTTTTACTCAGTCTTCATTTCTATGTTTAAAAAGTCGGAAAATCCCGTAATATCAAAAACCTCCATGATGCTTTCGCCGACGTGGATCAGTTTCATCGTACCCTTTGTGTTCATCGCCTTTTGCGCTTTTAATATTACCCTCAATCCCGCTGAGGATATATACTCCAGATTTGCCATATCCAGCACGAGTGCATCTGAATCTGACAGTATCTTTTCAAGTTCCGCTTCCAGTTGCGGTGCGGTGACAGTATCCAGTCTTCCGGACAGCACAATGGTATTTACATCAGAAAATTTTTTCTCGATATTGAGGCTCATAATTATTTCTCCTTTTTATTTGGTTATTTATTTGTTTTTGTGTTTACAAACGGAATGAGTTTGTTTCTGAGCAGGTCAAGAGCCAGCTCTCTATTTTTCTCGGGCCAAGTATTGCCCTTGAGCATGCTTGTGCAGCAGCGGAACCATGCCAGAGGGTATAGCCACTCGACCTCGGGATTGGTCTTTGCTGCCTCCTCCGGACTGTCGCAGCCGAAATATTTTCGAAAGAATTTACCGTATATCTCCGTGACTTTCTCGGAAGGCATTTTGTAGAATGAATTAAATTCACCTGGAGCTGTATTGGCATAAACCATGGAGAATACGATTCTCGATATATCAAACAGGGCAATCCCCGTGCCGAACTCTCCCATGTCTATAAGGCAACATTCTCCGTTCTGAACCATGATGTTGTTGATATTCAGATCCCCGTGTATGCAGGTATCGCCGTCGGGTACCATGTCAATAAAACGGTACAGGCAGTCTTTTTCTTCCTCGGTGATCCCTGTTATTTTTTTTATATCTGCTCGGTTATCATCTTTGAACGAGGGAATTTCCGGGTCATTCGTATGTATAGCGTGAACCTGTTTGCAAACATCCGCATACATATCGATATATTCATCAAGCCTTGAGCCGTCAGCACGGATAAGCTCACTGAGCGTTTTTGACTTTATAAGTTCATATACAACGCCCATTCTGCCGTTCGCCTCGACAATATCATACGATATCGCCGTCGGAATACCCATAACAAACGCCTTCTTTGCAAGGACCTTTTCATGTTCTATGAAGGATAGCTCGACATTATCATAATAGAGCTTGATAATCGTCTCGTCATTGATACGGTAACATTCGCCGCACGCCCCTCTGCCTATTACCTCACAGCCGTCAATACTGATAGAGCGTGATGCCGGAACGATCTCCATAATCTCAGAAAATCCCGTGACATCAAAAATATTCATCACCTCTGAGTTAACATTGATTATTTTAAATGTCTTGTCACCGCAACGCTTCTTAAGACTCAAAAACACGCGCAGACCCGCGCTTGAAATATATTCAAGCTCTTTTGCATCGATAACGATGCCATCAGTCTCGCCCGGGACCTGCAACAAAGCACTCCCAAACTGCCCTGCATTGGTGAAATTGATATTTCCCTCAACACATACATAAGTCATATTGTCTTTGATTTCCATTTTAGCGTTCACAGATGTTTTTCTCCTTGTATATCAAATATGACGGTCAATCTGTTTTTCCCATCCGCGTTTTCGTAACGAATACCGGCCGCCATTTTTTTTGCCATGAAGATACCAAGTCCGCCGATATCCCGTTCCTCGGCGGAAAGCGTGATGTCGGGTTCCTTTGCCGTTGTCGGGTCATACGGTATGCCGTCATCCTCAAACAAAAGCGACAGTTTTTCATCGCTTCCCGTTACGGTAATCTTGGCATTTTTCGCCCCGCTGTAATACACAATGTTGGAATAGATCTCGTCAACCGCAATCTGCACCTTGTTTGCGACTTTCATCGGCACTTCCCACTCTTCCAGTATGTTTTCAATGAACTCCGCTACTGTTTTGATGGAATCCTTATCGGGTGTGACCGAAATATCCGTTCTTTTGTCTTTTCCGCTGAATTCTATGCACAGCATGGTGATATCGTCAAACTGCTCTGCCTCTCCGACAAAAGCATCCAGGTCGGCTTTTATCACATGGAGAAGCTCGGCAGGCGATTTTTCGCTGTTCTGCGCCAGCACTCTCTCGAGCCTTGCCATGCCGTATTGCTCGTTTTTGCTGTTCGTAGCCTCCGGAACGCCGTCGCTGTATTGGAAGATCTTATCGCCGGGCAGGAGCTGTACGCTACCGCTCTTGTAACGGATGCCCTCCATACCGGCGAGGACAAAACCTGCCTTGACCTTGAACGGTTCATACACGCCATTCCCCCGGCATATGAACGGCATCTCATGTCCTGCGTTGACGTAACGAAGCTCACCGGTTTTGAGATTCAGCACACCCTCAAAGGCGGTGATGAACATTTCCTCGCTGTTGGATGCGCAAAGGATGTTGTTCACTTCTGTAAACACCTCTCCAAGGTCGTCGTGAAGTCCGGTGTGATCCTTGATGAGCGTTTTGCCGATCACCATGAACAATGCCGCGGGAACGCCTTTTCCCGAAACATCGGCGACGACAAAAGCGAGATGGTCGTCGTCCACCATAAAGAAATCGTAGAAATCGCCGCCCACCTCTTTGGCAGGGTCCATCGTGGCATAAATATCAAACTCATCCCGATTCGGAAAGGGCGGAAAAATGCACGGCAACATAGAAGTCTGAATTTTTGCCGCCACGTCAAGCTCGGCTCCGATTCGTTCTTTTTCAGCAGTTACGGTCTCAAGCTTTGAAATATACTCCCCTATCTCATGGTACATTTTTGAGAAGGAATCCGCAAGATCCTTGATCTCATCATCTTTTTTCACAACGATTTCAGGTACCGTTCCGTCCTCCAGATGCTCTACCATACCCAGCGAGGCTTCATTTAACTGCCTTATGGGCATGACGATGCGGCGTCTCATATAGATCGTCCAGATAATTCCGCTTACGACAGCAATAACTGCTTCAATAAGCAATATCTGAACGATATAGTTGGTTTTGGCTGTATTCAAAAGCGACATGTTCTTCACAACGCCGACGATGGCGACTACATTTCCACCGTCATCCTTTATCGGGTAGACACTTGTGGTGTATCCCTTTCTTGAGTACATGAAGTTATGAAGCTCTGATTTCCCCTTCAAAATGGAATCGTAGACGTTCAAAAACTCCTCGTTGACCTCATCCCGAAATCCGATGTCATAGGAAGTAAATCCACTTGTTTTACTGACAACGTTGTATATATATTCTCTCTCTTTTGTGTCCGTATGTACCTTTGCAACGTAGATGACACTGCAATCCTCTGCGTCTGCAGTATGCTGAAGCTGTCCACGAATCGAATTGTATTCATCATCTGCCGTTTTTGTTTCCAAATATTTGTCAAGTCCCTCTGCGTCAATGCCGATGGCAATATACTCCGCAATACCGTTTGCAATCTCTGTATACTGCTCTTTAAGTGCATCCGCAAATTCGAAATAACCGATGATTCCGATTAGAGCAGACAAAAGCATGATAAGCCCGATCAAGGCATTAAAAATAGGACGTATCAAGGATTTCATAAATTTTCGTTTCTGATGCATATATTCCTCTCCGTTTCTGCATTTATGAGCCCTCACGCTGATATGTTGCACGTTTTTATTCCATTATACCGGTCAAAGTGCAACAAAAGTGCAACACATAGTTCTCCAAAACCGAAATAGTACAACATTTTTCGGATATTATACGTTTTTGTGTTTTTACCCAAGCCGCGGAAGTGCCGCAGTCGTGATCTCAGCCCAAGAATACTGCACCATGTATTCACCGTGATAAGAATTGACCGCATATGGAATGTGGTGGAGAAAATCGTAATAATCGCAATCCACCGACTCACAGTCTATGGCAATGCTGTTACGATTCTTGAGAATGATATTCCCCACCCCCGCATCGGAAAGAACATTTTTCAAGTCCGCAATCAAATTCCGCAAGTTGCTCTGCCTCGATGAGGTATCCGGTCCGTCCTCCCATATGACTGCCATCAGCTCGCCCATCGTGGCGGATGCTCCCATTCGGTCAACCAGATATGCCAAAAGCTCCTTGGCTTTTGCCCGCCTGAACACAAGCGGTTTATTGTCCACATAGACTTCAAAGTTTCCAAAGCACTGAAAACGGATTTTTTTGGTCTGTGCGGGTCTGACAGGGGTACGCAGATGCCCCAGCGCCTGTATGACAGCGTCCGGTGTTGCAGGCTTTAAGAGATAATCGCTGGCATAAAGGCGGAAAGCGTCCAGTGAATATTCCGAAAACCCGGTCACAAAAATGATATTGATATCCCCTTGGATATCTTTCAGCTGCCTTGCAAGCTCAAGTCCGGTCATTCCGCGCATCTTTATATCCAAGAAAGCAATATCACAACGGTTTTCACGGGCAAATTCAAGAGCTTCTTCGGGCTTTCTGAATCCATGTACAGCTCTCCCGGGCATAACTTTCAATATAGAGTCCATAAGTGTTTCAAGCGCTAATTTTTCATCATCAACTGCTATGATATTCATCTGTCACATCTCCCTTGGGTATTCTGATAATGGCAACGGTACCGTGTCCGCGCGAGCTTTGTATTTCAAGCGTGCCGTGACACATAATGTTCAATCTGCTTCGGACATTCGAAATGCCGACATGAGAGCGTCCGTCATTCGGAACTGTGCCCGGATCAAATCCTACACCGTTGTCGCTGACACGTATCTCATAAAAATCGTCGTTTTCTTCGGTGGATATTGTCACAATGC
>JBJDZM010000007.1:0-18428 GCA_051867975.1 Eubacteriales bacterium
TATTTTTTTATCTTTTTTGCTTTTTCCTATTGACTTTTTGATAGTTGGCTCCTTTGAAATTCCGGGCTTTTGCCCAAATATTTGCATACAGTATAATTCTACCACACCGAATGTAAAATTGCAATACTTTTGCACTTTTTCATATGAACAATTTTTTATCGCATGACGAAAAATGACGGTCAAATGGATTCATTGCTCAAGCATGCCCATTTTAACCGTCACAAATCATTAATCAATTTAATGTGTCATTTTTTCCTGTTTTACCTTCTTGTCGATGACGTGGCGTGAGGCAAGCTCGCGTTTGATGTCGTCGATTGAAATTCCCATCTGAACCATGAGGACGAGGACGTGGTAGGTAAGGTCTGAAATTTCGTATATCGTCTCTGCCTTATCGTCTGCCTTGCCGGCGATTATGACCTCGGTACACTCCTCGCCGACCTTTTTGAGAATTTTGTCTATTCCCTTTTCAAAGAGGTATGTCGTGTAGGAGCCTTCCTTCTTCTCGGTCTTTCTGCCCTCAATGAGCGTCATGAGCGAATCAAGCGAAAACGCGCTCTCGCTCATCTCGGGATTCTCCCATACGGGATTTTCAAAGCATGAGAAATTGCCGAGGTGGCAAGCGGGACCGTCAGGCTCAACAACAATTTGGAGCGCGTCCTTGTCGCAATCGGCGGTTATCGAAACTATGTGCTGGAAATTTCCGCTCGTCTCGCCTTTGAGCCAAAGCTCCTGACGCGAACGGCTGAAAAAGCAGGTCAGTCCCTTTTCAATGGATATTTGAAGGCTCTCACGGCTCATGTACGCCAGCGTGAGCAGTTTTTTCGTTTTGTTGTCAATTACAACGGCGGGAATAAGTCCCTTTTCGTCAAATTTAAGCTCGTCTATGTTTATCATTTTTATCTGCCTTTCTTTTTAAAGTCTGACGGGAATATCATTTGCCGCAAGCACTTTTTTCAAATTTCTTATATCGACCTCGCCAAAGTGGAATATCGACGCGGCAAGTCCCGCGGAAACATCGGGAACCTTTTTAAAGAGCGTGATAAAGTCGTCAATTCCTCCCGCTCCGCCCGAAGCAATAACGGGAACCTTGACCGCATCGCAGACCGCCGAGAGCATTTCAAGGTCAAAGCCTGCTTTAACTCCGTCGGTATCGATCGAATTGAGTACGACCTCACCCGCACCGCGTTCAACGCACTCCTTTATCCACGATATTGCCTCTTTGCCCGTGTTCACACGTCCGCCCTTGGAGAACACACGAAAGGTCTTGTCGACGCGCTTTACGTCAGCCGAAATTACAACGCACTGATCGCCGTATTTCTTCGCCGCCTCGTCGATAAGCCCGGGATTTTTTATCGCGCCCGAGTTGACGCTGACCTTATCCGCTCCGCACTTGAGCACTCTGTCAAAGTCGTCAAGCGTGTTGATTCCGCCGCCGACGGTCAGAGGAATAAATATCTGACTTGCGACATCCTTAAGAATGTCGGTGAAAATCTGTCTTTGCTCGACAGACGCGGTTATATCGTAAAAAACAAGCTCGTCGGCACCCGACTCACTGTAAAATTTCGCAAGCTCCACAGGCGACGAAACGTCGCTGAGTCCTCGGAAATTGACTCCCTTTACCACTCTGCCGTCACGAACGTCAAGACAGGGGATTATTCTTTTTGTTATCATATTTAACTCCAATCTGCCGCTTCGCGGCAGGCAAATAATAAATTATGCTTTTCCTGCAAGCTTTATCGCTTCAAAAAGGTCGATAGCTCCCGTGTAGTACGCTTTTCCGATTATCGCGCCGTAGATATCAAGCTCTGCGAGCCTTTTTACGTCTTCAATCGACGAAACACCGCCCGAGGCGACTAATTGCATGTCAAATTTCTCGGATAAGTCCCGATAGAGCGCATGGTTTGCGCCCTTCATGGCTCCGTCCTTCGAAATATCGGTGCAAATTATGGTCTTGACGCCTATCTTTTGCATCTTTTCGCAAAACTCAAAGGCATCTATATCGCTCTTCTCAAGCCAGCCCTTAATGGCAATTTTGCCGTCCTTGATGTCGGCTCCGACCGCGATTTTCTCTCCGTATTTCGCAACCGCTTCACGCAAAAACGCCTCGTCGGTCACCGCTGCGGTCCCGAGGATCACTCGGCTGACTCCTGCCGAAAAATATCGCTCGACAGTCTCCATACTGCGTATTCCGCCGCCTATCTCGCACTTAAGCGTGGTGTTTTTCACTATGGCGGCAACGGTCTCGATATTGGGTGTCGTGCCGTCCTTCGCGCCTTCAAGGTCAACCAAATGCACCCATTCCGCGCCGCTCTTTTCAAAATCACACGCGACCGATACGGGGTTTTCGCTGTAAACCGTCATTTGGTTGTAATCGCCCTTAAATAGTCTTACTGCCTTGCCGCCGTAAAGGTCAATAGCAGGTAATATTATCATATTATGATCTCTCCGATTCTATATTTCGCAAAAAGCCTTCAGTATTTTGAGTCCGACCTCGCCGCTTTTCTCGGGGTGGAATTGACATCCGCAGACGTTTCCGTCGGCAACCGCCGCAGTCAGATATGCGCCGTACTCCGTGTCGGCTATCACGCTCTCTGAGCATTTTGCCGCATAGTAGGAATGGACGAAATAAACGTAGTCTCCGTCATTTATGTACTTGAAAATCGGGTGTCTCTCGCCCCTGAGCGTAAGTGAATTCCAGCCTATCTGCGGTATCGGGAGACTTTTAGGAATGACCTCCGATATCGCACGAATCTCGCCCTTTATCAGTCCGAGTCCCGCGTGTTCTCCGTATTCAAACCCGCGCTCGAGCAGCAGCTGCATACCAAGGCAGATTCCCATGACGGGCTTGCCCTTCTTTGCTTCTTCGACAAGAACTCTGTCAAGTCCCGAGGCGGCAAGCTTTTCCGCCGCATCGCCGAATGCTCCGACGCCCGGGAGAATGAGTCTGTCTGCCGCTCTGAGCACTGCGGGGTCTGCCGTCACTATTGCATCCTCACCGATTGAGGCAAATGAACTTCTCAGCGAGAAGAGGTTTCCGACTCCGTAATCGATTATCGCTGTCATAATACTCCCTTCGTGCTGGGCACCTCATCGGCAAATCTTACATCTACCGCAACCGCCGCTCGGAGCGCTCTGCCCGTTGCCTTGAACGCGCCCTCGATTATATGGTGAGTGTTCTTTCCGTCAAATTTCTTTATATGGAGCGCGCATTTTGCCTCTCTGACGAATGCGAGCCAGAATTCTTCCACAAGCTCGGTGTCAAAATCCCCGACTCTCGGGGACGGAATGTCAAGCGTAAAGCCGAGGTACGCCCTTCCTGACAGGTCGACTGCCGAGAGAATGAGCGCCTCATCCATGGGTAGGATCATGGAGCCGTAACGGATTATTCCCTTCTTGTCTCCGAGCGCTTCGGTAAACGCCTTTCCAAGACAAATCCCGATATCCTCTGTCGTGTGGTGCGCATCAACATTCATGTCGCCGATACACTTGACATTGAGGTCAAACCTGCCGTGAGACGCAAAAAGCGTCAGCATGTGGTCGAGAAATCCGCAACCCGTGTCTATCTCGCTCTTTCCCTCGCCGTCAAGGTTCAGAAAAAGCTTTATATCGGTTTCAGCCGTCTTGCGGTTTATTTCGCTCTGTCTCATTTCGTTTCCTCCAATATGTCGCTGATTGCCGCTATCAGTGCGTCCATCTCTGCGCGTGAGCCGACGGTGATTCGGTTATAATCGGCAATTCTTGCCTTTGAAAAGTGGCGGATGAGTATTCCTCGTTCACGCAGCTTTTTGTAAAGCACTCCGCCGTCAAGTCTCTCGTGCTTTGCAAAAAGGAAATTCGCCTTTGAGTCGGTCAGGGTAAATCCGAGGTTTTTAAGTTTTTGCGCCGCATATTCTCGGTTTTCGATGACCGCGCGGCAATTGTTTCTCGTATATTCCTCATCTTCAAGAACACCGAGTCCCGCCGCCATCGTCATTGAATTGACGTTGTACGGATTTGTCGAATATCTTATCGTGTTGAGGTCGGCAATAAGCGAGGGACACGCGACTCCGAATCCGAGTCTCGCGCCTGCCATCGAACGCGACTTTGAAAAGGTCTGCGTGACCAGCAGATTTTCGTATTTTTGAGTCAGCGCCACCGCGCTCTCGGCGCCGAAGTCGACATATGCCTCGTCTATAACCACTATATTGTCGGGATTCGACGATACGATCCTCTCGATTTCATCAAGAGAGAGCGCAATTCCCGTCGGCGCATTGGGGTTTGCGATAAATATATTTTTGTTTATTCCGATATAATCGTCCACGTTTACCGTGAAGTCATCGCGAAGCGGTATTTCTTTATACGGAACGCCGTTAAGGTCGGCAAACACGGGGTAAAATCCGTATGTTATATCGGGAAAAACGGCAGGATGCTCTCTGTCGCAAAACGCCATAAAGGCAAAGTTGAGTATCTCATCGGAGCCGTTTGTGCATATCACACACTCGGGCGCAACTCGACACATCTGTGCTATCTTCTCTGTCAGCTCTTTGATTTCAGGGTCGGAATAAAGCTCAATGCTCTCCGCCGCTCTCCTTGCCATCTCAACCGCTTTTTTTGACGGCGGAAAGGGCGACTCGTTTGTATTAAGTTTGATATATTTACGCTCCTTCGGCTGCTCGCCCGGAGTGTACGGCGTGAGCGAGGAATATTTCTCGCTTAAAAATCTGCTCATGTTTATTCTTCGTCCTCAAAACGAACTATTGCGCTTTTAGCATGCGCTCCGAGTCCTTCCTTTTGTGCAAAAAAGGCTACGTCGTCTGCAACCGCTCTGAGGGCGTCCTTTGTATAGTATGTGTACTGTGTTTTCTTGACGAAATCATCTACCGACAACGGGCTTGAAAACTTCGCCGTTCCGCTTGTCGGGAGCGTGTGGTTGGGTCCAGCAAAATAATCTCCGAGTGCCTCGGGACAATTTCTGCCCATAAATATCGAGCCTGCGTGGCGTATCTTGTCAAGATAATCAAACGGATTATCAACACAAAGCTCCAGATGCTCGGGTGCTATCTCATTTGCTATCTCAATTGCCGCGTCAAGCGTGTCCGCAACGATTATCTTGCCGTTTCTGTCAATCGATTCACGCGCTATTTCCGCGCGCGAAAGCTCGGGTATCTGCACTTCAAGCTCTTCGCTGACCGCCTGTGCAAGCGCATAACTGTCGGTCACAAGCACCGCACTCGCCATTCTGTCATGCTCCGCCTGGGAGAGCAGGTCGGCTGCGATGTGACGCGGATTGCTTTTGCCGTCCGCAACGACAAGTATCTCGCTCGGTCCTGCTATCATATCTATCGACACGACACCGTATACCTGTTTTTTCGCCTCGGCGACAAATGCGTTTCCGGGACCTACTATCTTGTCGACCTTCGGCACGCTTTCGCTTCCGTATGCAAGCGCGGCAATTGCCTGCGCTCCGCCGACCTTGATTATCTTATCTATTCCGGCTATCTTCGCCGCCGCCAGGATAACGGGATTTACCTTGCCGTCCTTTGATGGGGGAGTCACCATAACGACCTCTCTGACTCCTGCAATCTTTGCCGGAATCGAGTCCATGAGGACGGTCGAAGGATATGCCGCCGTGCCGCCGGGGACATAGAGTCCGGCGCGGTCAACGGGAATGACCTTCTGACCTATGACTACGCCGTCGGAGTCGTTGATGATAAAACTGTTTCTCACCTGTTTTTCGTGGAATTTGCGGATATTTGCCGCCGCCTTTTTGATTATCTCAACAAATTCAGGCTCAACAAGCGAAAACGCCTCGTCTATCTCCTCTTTCGTCACAACGAGAGACGAAAGCTTTGCCTTGTCGAATTTCTCCGTATATTCAAAAAGTGCCGCGTCTCCGTTTTCCCTGACATTTTGGATTATTTCGGCAACCGTCGCCTCGACGTTGACTGTCGGCACGGCGCGCGCGAATATCTCGCAATTTTCAACCTCTCCGTATTTGAGTATCTTAATCATTTTACCACTTCCTCGTGCAGTCCCTGTCTGATTTTTTCGATTATCTCGCCCTTGAACTTCGTGCTTGCCTTGTTCGCGATAAGCCTTGCGCTTATCGGCACTATGTCCTCGACCACCGAAAGTCCGTTTTCCTTGAGCGTTCTTCCAGTCTCGACTATGTCGACTATGACGTCCGAGAGAGAAAGAATAGGTGCCAGCTCAATCGATCCGTTTAAGTGAATTATATCTATCTCTCTGCCCTTTGCGGTGTAATATGTCTTTGCGATATTCGTAAACTTCGTCGCGACCTTCAAAGCGCGCTTTTGGTTGTCCTTAAAGCCGTCGGGTGCGGCAACCGCAACGCGGCATTTACCGATGTTCAGATCTAAAAGCTCGTACACGTCGGGGGAATATTCAAGCAAAATATCCTTTCCGGCAACTCCGATATCCGCCGCCCCGCGCTCAACGTATATCGCAACGTCGGACGGCTTTACCCAGAAAAATCTTATTCCCTTTTCCTCGTTTTCAAACGTCAGCTTTCGGTTATCCTCTTTTATCGAGGGGCAATCAAAGCCCGCTGCCTCAAACATGGCGTAGACCTTCTCACCGAGTCTGCCCTTCGGGAGGGCGATATTCAAATATTCCATTTTTTCGCTCTCCTTTTTCAGATGTCTTTTATCTCTTTGTATTTTTTCTTTTCGGGCAACGCTTTTCCGCAGTCAACTCTCTTACCGCTCTTGACAAGTTCATCGACCGTGTTTGTTATCACGTCGAGGGGCGTTTTCTCACCGTAACACACGAAAACGTCTCCGTCATATTCCTCTCCGTCAAGTATAAGCTCGTCAAGCAGGTCAAGATAGATCGCAAAGCCGACGGCTCCGCTCTTCTTGCCCATTCTCTCCATCAGCTTATCGTATCTTCCGCCCGACAAAAGACTTGACGGAATTCCCTTGACAAAGCCCTTGAAAATGATTCCGTTATAATATCTCATATCGTCGACGACCGAGAAATCTATCCTCACCTTATCGCCGTACGTCTCTTTGAGGACGTTTACGATATTTGCAAACTCCTTCGCCTCGGGATATATGTCGCTGCCGTCAAGTATACGCAGCATCTCGGGGCAGTCGCCCTTCATTGAGACGAGCGCACGAAGCATGTCCGCCTTATCTGCATCGACCGAGTTTTCTCTGCACAAAGCATCTATTGTGTGCATGTTTTTCTCACCTACGGCAACGATCAATTTTGCCTTGACGTCGCGGTCGGTTATCATTCCGTCTATTATCGAGGATATTATGCCGAGGTGTGAAATATCAAGTACGAAATCTCCCGATATTTCCTCAAGACTTTTTGCGGCGAGAGAGAGCACCTGCGCAAGCGAATATGAGTCTATGTCGCCTATACATTCAAGTCCCGTCTGCATTATCTCTTTGTATGAAAATCCGCCCTTCGGTACGCGGTAGACGTTTTCGTTATAGTAAACGCGGCGCACTCCGTCCTCTCTCTCGGGGCTGTTCTTGACGATCGAGAGCGTAACGTCGGGCTTTAATGCCATGAGCTTGCCGTCGGTGTCGGTAAATGCGATTATATGGTCCGAGAGCAAAAAGCTCTTGTTTTTTACATAAAGGTCGTATTCCTCGAATTTTCCCATTCTGTACTGAGTATATCCGTAGCTCTCATAAAGGCTGCGCAAGGCGTACATTATCTTTTCTGTTTGTCTTAAGGAAATAGTATCCATCTAAGGTCTCTCTTTCGGTTTGAAAATAAAAAACTTCTCAATTATATTTCATGCTAATATTTTAGCATGCTAAAGCGTTCAAGTCAATGCTTTTTGTAAAAAAGGGCAAAATAGTTAAATTTTTTTACTTTATTTCTCCCGTTTTGGCGTTTTTTTACATACAAGCGTTTTTACACGCTCTTTTGCGTGTAAAATCTGGGAACAAAGATGTAGTTTTTGCACTAAAACCTATTGACAAAGATAAAAAAGGGTGATATACTGTCGGTATACGATAGAGGCGCACCTGATTATCAGTATCCGTCGCGTAAAGCCTGCGTGGGCGTTGCGGCGGTGAAAGGACTCGGTGCCGAAGGGGGTTTTGTACGCAAAAAACCGCTCTGGCATAACGGATAATATCCGCTCTGCTGTCGTTGCGGGACACCGCACGGAGTGCTATCTGCTTACTTTATTTTCATAAAGTCAGGTGCGCCGTTTTCACGGCTTGTTTTACTTTATGGGGCAAAACCTTGGAGGCAGAGAACATTTTGTGTGTTCCCTGCTTTGATTTTTGTAAAAAAATAAAGAAAAAAATTCGGAGGATCAAACCATGAAAAAAACTGTTTTTACCGGTGCGGCAACTGCCATTATTACTCCCTTCAAGGGCGGTAAAATCGATTATGAGAGCTTTGAGAGGCTCATAAATTGGCAGATAGACGAGGGGATAGATGCCATCGTCGTCTGCGGCACGACGGGTGAGGCATCGACGCTTACCGACGATGAACACAGAGACGCTATCAAATTCTGCGTTGACACGGTAGCGGGAAGAGTACCGGTCATTGCGGGTACAGGCTCAAACGATACCGCCTATGCAATCGAGCTTACAAATCACGCTTGTGAAGCCGGAGCCGACGCGGTGCTTGTCGTCACCCCCTACTACAACAAGGCAACTCAAAAGGGTCTTATCGAGATGTTCACCGCAATCGCCGACGCATCGACAAAGCCCGTCATCCTATACAACGTTCCCTCTCGCACAGGCTGCAATATTCTCCCCGCAACCGCCGCAAAGCTTGCGGAGCATGAGAATATCGTTGCAATTAAAGAGGCCTCGGGAAATCTTTCTCAGGTTGCCGAGCTTGCGCACCTTGTAGGCGACAAGCTTGATATCTATTCGGGAAACGACGACCAGATACTCCCCATCCTGTCTTTAGGCGGAAAGGGTGTCATTTCGGTGCTTTCAAACCCGATGCCGCGAGAGACCAGCAAGATGTGCCACGACTTTATGAACGGCAACATCGCAGACGCGCGCCGCGCACAGCTTGATCTCGTTCCCTTCATAAGCGCGCTTTTCAGCGAGGTAAATCCCATTCCCGTAAAGGCTTGCATGTCGCTTATGGGCTTTTGCGAGAACAGCGTTCGTTCCCCTCTTACGGTCATGGAGAGCGAGCATGAAAATAAAATGGCTGATATTATGAAAGGTCTCGGACTTATCTGATTATGAAGATACTTGTAAACGGAATCGGCGGCAGAATGGGCGCCGAGGTCAAGAAAATGATACTTGACGGATACCGTGGCGCAGAGCTTTGCTGCGGCGTGGACATAAATCCCGTCGCCGCAGAGGCTCCCGTCTACACCTCCTTTGCCGACGTCAAGGAAACTCCCGACTGCATTATTGATTTTTCACACCACACGGCAACAAAAGCCCTGCTTGAATATGCCACTTCAAAAAAAGTCCCCGTCGTTATCTGCACGACAGGTCACGATGAGGATGAGTTGCAGCTTATAACCGACGCATCAAAGGAAATCGCGGTTTTCCATTCGGCGAATATGTCTCTCGGCGTAGCACTTCTTTGCGAGCTTGCAAAAACCGCCGCAAAGACCTTCCCCGATGCCGACATTGAGATCATCGAAAAGCACCACAACCGCAAGTTAGACGCTCCGAGCGGAACCGCTCTCTTGCTGGCGCGCGAGATACAGAAGATAAGAGAGAAGGCATTTTTCTCCTTCGGCAGACAGGGACAAGCTAAGCGAATGAAGGACGAGATCGGCATACATGCAGTCCGAATGGGCAATATTATCGGTGAACACGAGGTTATCATCGGCACCGACACGCAGACGATAACATTGAAGCACGAGGCACACAGCCGCTCCCTCTTTGCCGAGGGCGCAATCGTTGCCGCAGACTTTATTTTGAACAAGGGTGCAGGTCTGTATGACATGCACAGTATGATTGGCGGTTAAATTTATGAAAGAATTTATTTGTAACAATTTATCGGTAAATGAGGCGGGACATCTCTGCTTTTCGGGACTTGACACCGTAAGTCTCGCAGAAAAACACGGCACCCCTCTCTACCTTATGGACGAAAACAAAATACGCGAAAATTGCCGTACCTACGTCTGCGCGATGCGCGATGCCTTCGGTCCCGACGCGCTTCCCCTCTACGCCAGCAAGGCGGCATCGTTTAAGCAGATGTACCGCATCGTGCGCGAGGAAGGCATGGGAACCGACATTGTGTCATCCGGCGAGCTTTACACCGCGGCAAGTGTGTCCTTTCCGCTTGAAAAGGCATATTTCCACAGCAACAACAAAACCGATGCCGATATCGCCTATGCCATTGACGAGGGCGTGGGTTATTTCGTCGTCGATAACGTCGAGGAGCTCGACGCTATCGACAGAATCGCGGGCGAGAAGTCGGTAAAACAAAAAATTCTTCTCCGCCTGACTCCCGGAATCGACCCTCACACGTATGAGGCGGTCGCAACGGGAAAGGTCGACTCGAAATTCGGCTCAGCTATCGAGACGGGACAAGCCGAGCAGATTGCAAAATACGCAACAGAGCTTGAAAACATTGAACTCTGCGGCTTCCATTGCCACGTCGGCTCTCAGGTCTTTGACTCCGACGTTTTCCTGCGCGCAGGTGAGATAATGCTCGATTTTATCGCTCTCATGAAGAGAAAGTACGGCTTTGTCACTCGTGAGCTTGATCTTGGCGGCGGTTACGGCGTACGCTACACCGAGAATGACCCGACGATAGACATCGCCGCAAATATTCATCTCGTTGCGGCTCATATGAAGGCGTATTGCGAAAAGCTCGGAATTTCCCTGCCCTCCGTGCGGATGGAGCCGGGACGGAGCATCGTAGCGAATGCAGGAATGACTCTTTACACCGCAGGCACCGTTAAGCGTATTCCGGGATACAAAAACTACGTCTCGATCGACGGCGGCATGACCGACAATCCGCGTTATGCCCTCTATAAGTCCGCATACACAGTCTGCCTTGCGAACAGAATGAACTCGCAATCCCCTACCTTCAAGTGTACCATCGCAGGACGTTGCTGTGAGTCGGGCGACCTCATTCAGGAAAATGTCACTCTCCCTGCCGACATCACGCGCGGCGATATCATCGCAGTGCTGACAACGGGAGCATACAATTACTCAATGTCCTCACACTACAACCGCCTGCCGAAGCCCCCCGTCGTTATGCTCAAAGACGGCGAGGATTACATAGCAGTCAGACGCGAAACACCCGAGGACGTTTGCAGAAACGACATTTAATTCTATTTTTCAGAGGATTTTTTATGGACGGTTTGGCAGAACAGCAGAACCAAATGTACCAAAATATTTCAGAGGAACGCATGAGAAAAAACAGCCTTGCGTTTAAAGTCTTCATTGGCTTCCTCACGCTCTCCTTTTTTGCCGCCACACCCGTGGCGGCATTGGTGACGGGCATTGACCTTGAAACCTTCTTTCAAAACCTGCGATTGATAGTTACAGGTCCTTCAAAGCTTGTAACCGACTATTTTGCGCTCGGTTGCCTATCCAGCACGCTCTTTAATGCCGCAGTTTGCGGTCTCGCCTGCGCACTCATCGTAACGATAAGCCGTGCGCGTGCGACCGCAACGACGTTTGCGGCATACATGCTGGTAATTGCGCACTGCTTTTACGGACTCAACATGATAAATATGTGGTTCCCCTTTCTCGGAGTCCTCATATATTGCCTTGTAAGAAGGCTCTCATTCGGCAACAATCTCCATATTGCGATGTTTTCAACGGCGCTGGCACCCTTCTTCACCGACTTTCTCTTCTACTATCCGCCCGGACGTTCGCTGACGATAGGCGGCATCAGTGTGCTTGGTATTGTTATGTCGGTATTGTTCGGTATCGCATCTGGATTTATTGTCCCCGCGCTGATTCACGGAACCGCTCCGATGCACAAGGGCTTTTCAATGTATAAAGCAGGACTTGCGCTCGGTCTTCTCGGAATTTTTGTGTATTGCTTTCTCTATAAAACACTCGGAGTCAAATCCCTTGAATTTGTCGTCGACCCCGACGGCTCAAGTGAGAAATTCGGAAAAACATACTATATTTTCATGAATGTGTTTTTCGCCTTCATTTTTCTCGCCGCGCTGATTATCGGCTTTTTCTTGAACGGAAAAAGCTTCCGCAACTACAATAAACTAACCGACTGCTCGGGATACGGGCTTGATTTCGCAGATAAATTCGGAATGCCTCTCTGCCTTATCAACTTCGGCGTTTACGGATTTTGTATCCTCGCGTATCTCAATATAGTGTTCCTCCTCCCTACGTTTATTCCTTTTTTGCCTGACGGTGTAGGATTTACAGGTCCAACGGCAGGTGTCGTATTTGCCGCGCTCACCTTCTCCGCGGACGGTCAGCACCCCAAAAACGTCGCTCCGATAGTGGTAGGATATACCCTGCTTTTCGCAGTCGTATGTGCGATCTGCCTGATTGCAGGCGCGGACATGCCGTGGACGCTCTCGACTCAGGCGTATATAAACGCGCTTGCCTTCGCAACCGGACTCTGCCCGATAGCCGGAGTCTACGGCTTCAAGTACGGCGTTATCGCAGGCGTTTTCAGCGCGATAATCTGCACCTCGACCGCTGCCATGCACGGCGGATTTGTCCTCTATAACGGCGGATTTAACGCAGGTCTTGCCGCACTTATTCTCATTCCCGTCTTTGAGTTTTATAATATTAAACAGAAAAAGCTCGATAACGACGACGTGATTGAAATAACCGAAGGTGAAAAAAGAGAGCGCTTAAGACCTCTGAAACGAAACCGCAAGTAATTAATTGTTGAAAAAAAACAAGAACGGCTCGAATTTTCGTTCTTGTTTTTTTTTAGAAGTACCCTTTATGTATTGCAATTTTTCATATATGCGGCAGGCGTTGTGCCGACCTCGGCTTTAAACTGCCTTATAAAGTGATATACGTTGCTCCAGCCCGACATTTCGGAAACCTCGGTCAGCGTATGATTGCCGAGCGACAAAAGGTAGGTTGCTTTTGATACACGCGCGCTTATCAAGTCGGATTTAGGAGATACTCCGAATATTTCCTTATACAATACCGAAAACCTCGACCGACTCAGACCGAGATTTTTATACATATCCTCGACCGAGTAATAATGACTTGGGTGTCTGTAAATATCAATGCGCAGTTTGCGCATCACATTACCGTATCGGTGATTTTGTTTTCCGCATGAAAAACGGGCAATATTAACCATAAGACGAGAGACTTCCGCCGAGATAAGTTCGCGGTAATAATCATCCTTGAAAATAAGCTCATCCTCACAATGCTTTATCATTGAAGTGATAAAATCATTCTCGGTCAATGTAAAAAAGGCGTTTGTGTCAATTTTCATTTTTGAAAAAACCGTCTCGTCGGTAGGGAAAAAATGCATCCAGTCGTGGATAAGGTCGCATCCGTCCGTGTAAAGCTCGTGCGGCGTACCCGGAGTGAGGATTATGCACGTGCCGGGTATCAATGAATGTATTTTGCCCGAAAGAGTCACTTTCGCAGGCGTTTTGAAGTGAAGGAAAAGATATTCGCCTACACCGTGCGGTCTGCGAAGTGAAAATCCTTCGGGTTCTCTGCCGTTATGTTTCGTCCGTATCACATCAAAATCAATCATTATCAATTCCTTTCGGCTTATCGGTCGTTCTATGCATCATTATATCAAAAATAAAACAAAATGTCAATTATTTAAACAAAAATACATTGACTCACTGCAATCTTAATAGTATAATGAGTGCAAAAGTACAACGCCGTAAAACGGCAGATTGGAGAATAACAGAATGGATACAAGCATGAATATTCCGAGACCCGAACACCCCAATCCCCAATGGGAAAGAAATAATTGGAGAAACCTAAACGGAGAATGGGAATTTGAATTTGATTTCAGCAAAAGTGCAAGAGAAAGAAAGCTCTTTGAAAAAGGCACTCTTAAAGATAAAATAATCGTTCCCTTTTGCCCCGAAAGCAAGCTTTCGGGAATTGGATATACCGATTTTATCCCTTCGGTATGCTATCGTAAAATAATTAACATAACCGAGTCAGAATTGTCCGGACGGGTATTCCTCCACTTCGGGGCGGTTGACTACCATTCTTTTTTATATGTCAACGGAAAGACGGCAGGAGAGCATATCGGCGGATATTCTTCGTTTAAATTTGAAATAACAAAGTATCTTCACGTTGGCGAAAACACACTTTTCGTTATTGCAGAGGATGACACAAAAAGCAGGACACAGCCAACGGGTAAACAAAGTCAAAAGCAAGATTCATACGATTACTTCTACACTCGGACAACGGGAATCTGGCAAACCGTCTGGCTTGAGTTTGCTCCTAAAGAATATGTCAAGTCCTGCAAATTCTATCCGAACATTGACACTTCATCTCTCACCGTTATAGGTGAGGCGGTCGGTGACGGAGATGTCTGCTTTGTCGCGAGTTACGAAGGAAAAGAGGTCGGATGCGTCAAAACAACGGTCAAACGTGGCGGATTTTATGCGGTAATACCGCTTTCCGAGCTTCATCTCTGGGAAATTGGTCACGGTAGGCTCTATGATTTGGATATCCGATTTGGAGATGATGAGGTAAAAAGCTATTTCGGTATGCGTGAGGTTTACCTTGATGGAATCAAATTCAAGCTCAACGGGGAAACTCGCTTTATGCGCATGGTTCTCGACCAGGGCTTCTATCCCGATGGAATATATACCGCGCGTGATGAGAGTTGTTTTGTAAATGACATCGCCATCTCGAAAGCAGTCGGATTTGACGGCGCACGTCTGCATCAGAAGGTGTTTGAAAAACGCTTTATTTACCACTGCGACAAAGAAGGCTATATCGTTTGGGGTGAGCACGCAAACTGGGGCATGGACTATACAAACGGTATCGCACAAGAGAATTTCGTCTGTGAATGGCTTGAAATTATGGAACGTGATTTTAACAGTCCTGCGATCATCGGCTGGTGTCCGTTAAACGAAACGTGGGGCTATATTGAAAAGAATACTCCGCACAGATTGCTCGAACTCACATACAAAATGACAAAGGTTTTCGACACAACACGTCCTTGCATAGATACAAGCGGAAACTACCATCTTACAGAAAAGGAGATACACGATGTGCACGACTATGAACAAAATGTTGAGTTGTTCCGAGGCAATTACGCTCATATTGACGAGGGAATCGTGAATTGTCAGGTGCACAGACGGCACGAAGAAGACGTGCAACCGTATTGCGGAGAGCCAATCTTCGTCAGCGAATACGGCGGTATTAAGTGGGCTCCTGACAGTGAAAAAGGTTGGGGATACGGAAATGCTCCAAAAACTATTGAAGAATTCGCAGACAGATATTGCGGACTTACCTCTGCATTGATTGAAAATCCGTATATTACCGGCGCATGCTACACTCAGCTTTACGATGTTGAGCAGGAGCAAAACGGTATCTATAATTATGACAGAACACCTAAATTCTCTCCCGAAATACAGGAAAGATTCAGACTTGCCATGCAAGCAAAAGCGGCGATTGAAAAATAAATGTAAATAAAAAACGAGCATATCTCGAAAGCGGACATTGTTTGTCTCATTCGGATATGCTTGTTTTATTATAACGCCTTCAGGTCATAAGGAGTTGATTGGTAGACGAAATAATTGAGCCAATTGATAAAGAGCAGACTTCCGTGCGCTCTCCAGCGGACGACAGGTCCCTTTTCGGGGTCATCGTCCCTGTAATAATTGACCGGCATTTTTATCGGAAGCCCTGCCGCAAGATCTCGGCGGTATTCCGCGTCAAGCGTCAAAGGATCGTACTCGCTGTGTCCCATCACAAAGAACTGTCTGCCCCCGTTTCGTGACACGATATGGACTCCTGCCTCGTCGCTTGATGCAAGCACACGCAGCTCGGGTATTTTCTCTATATCTTCCCTGTTCACCGTGGTGTGGCGCGAGTGCGGAACGTAAAATTCCTCGTCAAATCCGCGAAGCAACATTGATTTTTTATAGTCTGCACGGTGGGCAAACACTCCGAAAACCTTATCGGGCATTATGTGCTTCTGTATTCCGTAATGGTAATAAAGCCCCGCCTGAGCGCCCCAACAAATGTGCATCGTGCTGTGAACGTGCGTTTTCGTCCACTCCATTATCTCGCATAGCTCGTCCCAATAATCAACCTCTTCAAACTCTATCATCTCGACCGGCGCGCCCGTGATTATCATTCCGTCGTAATTGTTCATCTTGACATCGTCAAATGTCTTGTAAAATGCGAGGAGATGCTCCTGTGCGGTATTTTGAGACTGATGCGAGCTTGTTCTGATGAGAGTCAGCTCTATCTGAAGCGGCGTGTTGCCGAGTATTCGTGAGATCTGTGTCTCGGTCTCGATTTTTTTCGGCATGAGATTGAGAAGCAATATCTTCAAAGGACGTATGTCCTGCGTAATTGCCCTCGTCTCCGTCATTACGAAAATATTTTCATCTGCCAAGGTTTGAACCGCAGGCAGATCGTTTGGTATTTTTATTGGCATTATTAACTCCTGAATTGTATTTTGCCCTGTTTCTAACTTAAAAAGACTTCAGTCTACATTTATCTATCCCGGCTGGGTTCAATACTGTTTCAATACAGAAACGGATAGCAGGCTGAAAATTCTGCGAATTTTCAGCGTCACTTCACGGCAGTTAGAACCCCAAATATTGAAAGCTTTTGCGGAGCTTTTCTCGAAAAGCGACCGCGTCTCCTTCGCGACTCCCTCGCGTCTCCTTCGCCTCTCCCTAGCGTCGCTTATATCCTATCCAAAGCCTGTTGAATGTCGGCTATGAGGTCGTCTGCGTCTTCAAGTCCGCAGGAAAGGCGAACGAGGTCGGGACCGACTCCCGAGGCGATGAGATCGGCATCTGAAAGCTGGCGGTGCGTCGTGGTCGCCGGGTGGAGGCAGCACGAGCGCGCGTCGGCAACGTGTGTTTCAATTGCAATAAGCTCAAGTGCGTTCATGAACTTGGATGCAGCGTCGCGTCCGCCCTTGACTCCGAAGCTGACGACTCCGCAGGTTCCGTTCGGCATGTATTTTTGCGCAAGCACATAGTCTTTGCTCGACTCAAGTGCGGGATAGTTTACCCACGCAATCTTGTCATTCGTCTCAAGATATTTCGCAACCGCAAGACCGTTCTCGCAATGCCTCTTCATTCTGACGTGAAGGCTCTCAAGTCCGAGGTTGAGAATATATGCGCTCATTGGAGCGGGTGTCACTCCGAGGTCGCGCATCAGCTGGGCGGTAGCCTTCGTGATGTACGCTCCTCCGAGCCCGAATTTTTCCGCGTATGTTATACCGTGATAGCTGTCGTCGGGCGTGCAGAGTCCGGGATACTTGTCGGCATATTTCATCCAATCAAATCTGCCCGAATCAATTATCGCGCCTCCAACCGCGCTTCCGTGACCGTCCATGTACTTTGTCGTCGAATGAGTCACAATATCTGCTCCCCACTCAAAAGGACGGCAGTTTACGGGTGTCGGGAAAGTGTTGTCGATTATAAGCGGAACACCGTGCTTGTGCGCCATGCTTGCAAATCGTTCAATATCAAGAACATTGAGCGCGGGATTCGCGATGGTTTCGCCGAAAACGAGCTTTGTTTCGGGTCTGAACGCCGCTTCGAACTCCTCGTCGGAGCAATCGGGAGCGATAAACGTCACGTCGATTCCCATTCTCTTAAGCGTTACGGCAAAAAGATTGTATGTTCCGCCGTAAATCGATGCGCTCGACACAATGTGGTCTCCGCACGAGCAGATATTAAAGGTTGCAAGGAAGTTCGCCGCCATTCCGGACGATGTCAGCATAGCCGCGCTTCCGCCCTCCATCTCGCAAATTTTCCTTGCGACCGTGTCACATGTCGGGTTCTGAAGACGTGAGTAAAAATATCCTTCCGCTTCAAGGTCAAAAAGCTTTCCCATCGCCTCGCCCGTTGTATATTTGAATGTCGTACTTTGAATTATCGGCACCTGACGAGGCTCGCCGTTGCCTGCGGTATACCCGCCCTGAACACACCTTGTTCCTATCTTTCTGTTATTCATCTTATCACTCTTTTCTATTAGGTTTTGCAAAAAACATATTACTTTATAATTATATCATCTTTTTTTCAATTGTCAAGCGATTTGAACAAAGAGACATGAACAACAATATTTCCGTTTACGGCAAAACTGATGTCTCGGATTCGGGATTCTTTTTGTTCAAACAGCAACCTATAAAAAACACTTGCCTGCGAATTGTCGTATGCAAGTGTTTTTTGTTGAACTGTTACAAAAGATATTTCAAAAATTAATTTGTAATAGCCTCATATGGATAAACAGTGCGAACGAATTATGATCAATAAAAGGAATCGTCTGTTATCAAGGACATGTATTTATGGTTCCGCAAAACATATAGTCAGCCATTTTATACGCTTCATTTTCTATGCTGTCAAA
>JBJDZM010000008.1:0-3906 GCA_051867975.1 Eubacteriales bacterium
AAGAAGAATCGCAAACGATATCGGAGAAAGTACAAGCACAACGCCTGCAAGCGATGCAACTCCCTTTCCGCCCTTGAATTTGTAATATATGGGGAACGTGTGACCGAGAATTACGAAAATTCCCGCAATCGCTCCGCCGACCTCGCGCGACAGAATAAGCGAACCCAAAACAACGGCAATAACCGCCTTTAAAAAGTCGAGCAAGAGTATCAGCGCCGCCATTTTCTTGCCGTATGTACGCAGAGTGTTGGTAGTGCCGGCGTTTCCGCTGCCGTGAGTGCGTATGTCGTCGTGATACACCTTCTTTGAAAAAATTATCGCGGGATTGATGCTTCCGATAAGGTATGGCAATATTATGCAAAGTATCACGCCGGCAGCAAAAAGATACATTGCCTCGTATGTGTTTGCCAACCCGAATTTTTCGAGTAACCACGAGTAAATATTCCAATTCGTTATCTTTACGGGTTGTTCCGCGGTTGCTGCCGCAAATATTAATGTGTTCATATATTATCCTCTCGAAAACTCAGGATTTATTTTTCGTGCGTCTTGCAAGTGCGTGTAGGCGTGATCGGTTGGCATTTAAGCGGCTGTCGCGCTCTTCCGGCATCGGCACAATGTCAACAAGTCTGTCACCGTCTATCCGAGCGGAGAAAACGTCATGAACCTCAAGTCCGCCTAAAGTGTTTTTCGGCACGACGATCTGCTCGTCATCGTCGGAGACGCACACGGCAAGCTCACCCTCCGCTCTGTCAAGTGAAAAAATTTTCGTCTCACTCATATCAGAAAAGCTCGATCAGCTCTTTGGGGCTGTGCGTAAAGTTGTAAATGCTTCCGTCGGGCATGACTCCTACCATGTCCTCAATTCTGCATCCGTAGAGACCTTCAATATAAATACCCGGCTCAACGGTCACGATATGCCCTCTTTGGAGCTTGTAATCGGGAGCGACACCCTGCGAAAGCCTCGGACTCTCATGTATATACATTCCGACTCCGTGACCGAGCGAATGACCGAATCTTCCCTCGTAACCCGCCTTGTTGATTATATCGCGCGCGACCGTGTCGGCATCCTTGCAGTTGATTCCCTCTTTGATAAAATCGAGAGCCGCCGTCTGGGCATTCAGCACCGTGTTGTAAAGCTTCTTCATATCCGCGTCAGCCTTGCCGATAACGACCGTCCTCGTCATGTCCGAGCAGTAACCGTCAAATTTCGCGCCGAAATCCATCGTAAAGAATCCCTTTTCAAGCTTGACGTTTCTCGGGACTCCGTGAGGAAGCGAAGATGCCGAACCCGATACCGCGATAGTCTCAAAGGCAACACCCTCGCTGCCCTGTCGGCGCATGAAAAATTCAAGCTCCAAAGCCGCATCTATCTCGGTCATGTCGGGGGTGAGTACCTTCATCATGTGGGCAAAGCCCAGATCGGTTATCGCCTGAGCCTTTTTCATTTTTTCAATTTCCTCTTCGTCCTTATATAGGCGAAGACCGTCCGCGATCTTCGATGCGCCGGGGACAAGCTCTTTGCCGACAAGCATCTTTTTCATTCTCTCAAGGTCTGCGACCGAAAGAGTCACGTCTTCGAAAAGCACGGTCTTGCACTCATTTTCATCAAGCGCCGCCGAGATGCACGCAAGCATGGAGCCTTCGGGCATAACGACTTCATATTGATTTGCGTCGACCTTCGCTCTCGCCGCCTCAATGTAGCGGAAATCGGCAAGAACGTAGGATTTTCCTTTTGTAATAAGGACATATCCGTCCGTGTAATCAAAGCCCGTCATGTATCTCTGGTTTACGGCAGAGGAAATGACCGCCGCATCGGCACCGCTCTTTTCAAGCTCGATCTTAAATTTTAAAAGTCTGTTCATCTTATTTTTCTCCTATCAGCTTTTCGTAGTAATCCTTCATTGATTTAACGTCCTCAGCCTGCGTTCCGTCCGATTCGCAAATGATGCGCGGTGTCAGATCTTCACGAACTATCGCCTCAACAAGCGGCTCAAATTCGGGACCGTAGACGTCGTCCGCGAAGGTCAGATGCTTTTTCTCACCTGCATTTGTGTACTCTATCTTCGAGAAATGGCAGTGAAGATTTCTCGCAACCTCATCTCCGCAACCGACCGCGATTTTATCAAAAACACGCCTGTAATCGTCGCTCGTCTTGAAAAGTCCGCCGCACTCCCGCGCGTTCATGTGTCCGAAATCAACGACGGGAACAAAATGCCTGTCAACTCTGCACTGCTCAATGACCTCGTCAAGTGTGCCGAGCTGATTTATCTTGCCCATAGTCTCGATTCCGAGCTTGATATGCGTGTCGCCGACCGCCTCAATGACCTTTTCAAGCGTGTCGCACGAAAGCCTCATAGCCTCCTCACGGCTTATCTTCGCCGCGCTTCCGCTGTGAATGACTATCGTGTCCGCACCGATAAGCTCCGCAGCACAAAGCGACTTTTGAATGTAATCAATGCTTTTGAGCCGCTTTTCGGTGTCAACTCCCGACAGGGATATAAAATAGGGCGTATGTAGAGACATCGAAATGTTATACTTTTTAGCCTCCTCGCCGATCTTGCGCAGAGTCGCCTCGCCGGCAGTTATCCCGTTTCCCGCCTCGAATTCGTAGGCATCAAGCCCATATGAAGAAAGCCACCGAGGCGCGTTGACCGTTCCCTTTCCGCCCTCGGCGTAGAAGAGGTCGCCGTTTCCGCCGGGACCGAATTTTGCTTTTACCATATGTAATTATCCTCTTTTTTTCTTGTATTTTTTGTTGAGCCAAAAATCACACGTCTCGCGTGAGTCTGTGCCGTGTTTCTTGACGTACCGCCTAATCACAGGCACCTCAAGCGCGCGCTTCGCACGGAAAAACGCACTTGACTTGTCCTTAATCGGCGGAACGATAAACGTCGTCAAACCAATATGCTTGCCTGCCGCCGCATCGGTCAGAAGTTGATCCCCGAGCATCGCGGTGTTTGTCCTGTCACTGCCCATCCGAAGCATTGCTTTTTTGAGATTTTTCGCAAACGGCTTGCCGCTTTTGTAGTAGTACGGAAGACCGAGACTGCGGTTAAACAGCTCGACGCGCTCTTTGTCGTTGTTTGAGATAAGTGTGGCGGAAATGCCGTGTGCTTTCAGCGTATTGAACCACGACAAGATCCTCTCGTCGGGTTCTGCCACCTCATAAGGCGCTAATGTGTTGTCGATGTCAATAAGAAGCGCCTTGATGCCGAGCGAGTCTAAGAAATCTGCCGTAATATCATCAAATTTTCGGAATATGTAATCGGGCATCAACCAACTCGCCATAGCGTCTCTCCTTTAAGCATTTTCACACTGAACCCCATTATAGCATATATTATACTACATTTAGCATTATCTATCAAGACTTTTTTAAAAGAAAATAAAAAATTCACAGAAAAATGTGGGGAAAGCAAAAAAAATTATTTAAGTTTTTTTCAAAAAGGTATTGACAAAGCAAATCACTTGTGGTATGATATATAGGCGTTAAGCGAGAGGTGTCAGAAACCTCTTGCAGGCGAGTTTGCGAGTGTAGTTCAATGGTAGAATTCCAGCCTTCCAAGCTGGTCGCGTGGGTTCGATTCCCATCACTCGCTCCACCGGCAGTGCCGGTTCCCATAAAGGGAAGGCACTGCTGATTTTTTGCAAAAAACGGTTTTGAGAAAGCCGACTGACAACTTTGTGCCTTTAGCTCAGTTGGATAGAGCAACTGCCTTCTAAGCAGTAGGTCGGGGGTTCGAATCCCTTAAGGCACGCCATATGGTGGGTATAGCTCAGTTGGCTAGAGCGTCAGGTTGTGGCCCTGAAGGCCGTGGGTTCGAGCCCCATTACTCACCCCAGAAACGCAAAAAAGGCACCAAAAGGTGTCTTTTTTGCGTTTCTGGGGTGAGTAATGGGGCTATTCTC
>JBJDZM010000009.1:0-18290 GCA_051867975.1 Eubacteriales bacterium
AGCCTCATGGGACAGTATACGCCCGACTTTTACCTTGAATACGAAAAAGAAAACGGCAAAAATGACGAATATAAGAATCTCCGCCGCCGCTTGACCTCGTTTGAGTATGATTCGGTTCTCTCGGTCGCGGAAAAGCTCGGATTTTCGGGCTACATGCAGGATATCTCCTCGTCAAGTGCAAAATATACACCCGAGTTCTGACGTATCTGCACCAAAAATTTCACCCGAATTCTGAGGTGTCCGCGCCGCAAATTATCGTCAAAAAGCACAAAAAGTCACCCCGATTTTTTGTGCTTTTTTTATGTCTCTTCACACAAAAAACACTTGCAATATATTATATTCCGTGATATAATATGAAATGGTTAACTACTTAACCGTTAACCGCTTAATTAAATTCTCAAAAAGGAGGCATACCTTGAACGAAAACAAAAATTCAGCATTGGAGCAAGACAGAGAAGCCTTGGTACAAAAGGCTGTCTTTACATTTATAGCCACCGACAAGCTGCACCGCCGCGCCATCGAGCGCTGGGCATCGGACGCAGGCATGCACAGCTCCCAGCACCGCATGCTGATGCACCTTTCGCGCTGTGAGCATACCCCCTCGCAAAAGGAGATAGCGGAGCATTTTGACATAAGCCCCGCCGCAGTCGCAGGGACGCTCAAAAAGCTCGAAGCCGACGGCTACATCGAGCGCGGAAAATGCTCCTGCCGTCAGGATTCCCGCTTCAACGAGGTGAAGATCACCGAGAGAGGGCGAGAGGCGATTCTCCAGAGCCGAAAATACTTCCGCCACGTCGACAACGAGGCGTTGCGCGGTTTTTCCGCCGAGGAGCTTGACACATTTATGGGATTCCTTGAAAGGATGCAGGAAAATCTCAAAAGCTGTGAGAGTATCGACTCACACGAAATCCCCGAAGAAAGGACAGATACAAAATGAAAAAATGGATGAAATACGTAAAGCCGTATCTTCTCTACTTCATCTTAGGACCTCTCTGCATGATAGTTGAGGTCATTGGTGAGGTGCTGATGCCGCTTTATCTCGCCGAGGTCATAAACGGCATGGTCCCCGACCCCGTGACAGGTGTCGTTCCGCTTACGGTGGGCGGCTCTATGACAGTCATGCTTAAGATGATACTGACCGCGCTTATGATGATGGTAGGCGGTGTCGGCGGCGCATATTTCGGCGCGAAAGCGTCGGTCAATTTTGCGGCAGACCTGCGCGCAGATCTCTTCCGCAAGGTGCAGAGCTACAGCTTTGCCAACATCGACAAATTCTCGACAGGCTCGCTGGTCACACGTCTTACAAACGACGTCTCCCAGCTTCAGAACTTCGTCAACATGATGCTCCGCATGATGCTCCGCGCGCCCGGAATGCTCATAGGCGGTATTCTTATGGCGATAAAATTAAGCCCCAACCTCTCGGTCGTCATGGCGGTCACGCTTCCCCTTCTGCTTATCTCAATTGCCATCCTCATCTCTCTCGGCATGCCGAGGTTTACCCGTATGCAGACGAAGATAGACAAATTAAACTCGACCGTGCAGGAAAACATAACCAACGTCCGCGTGGTAAAATCCTTTGTCCGCGAGGACTTTGAGACCGACAAATTTGCCGAGGCGAACGGCGGACTCAAAAAGGCAGGCTTGTCTGCCATGAAGATCATGATATTCATGCAGCCGGTTCAGACCTTCTTCATGTACGTCACGACCGTACTCGTCATCTGGTTCGGAAGCCGTCTCGTTCTCAACCCCGAAACGGTCGGCTTTGGTGTCGGCGAGCTTTCTTCCTTTATAAACTATGTCTCTCAGATCCTTATGTCGCTCATGATGGTTACCATGATGCTGATGTATGCGTCCCGTGCGCTCGCTTCGGGCAAGCGAGTTCTTGAGGTTCTCGATGAAAAAATAGACATCACCGACAGCGAGAGTGCCGACGAGGGCAGACTTGTCACAAACGGCATGATCGAATTCAAGAATGTTACCTACCGCTACCACAAGCACAGCGAGGAGCCTGTCCTCGACAACATCAATCTGACTATCAAGGCAGGCTCGACCGTCGGAATCATCGGATCTACGGGATGCGGCAAGACGACGCTTGTCTCCCTCATTCCGAGACTCTACGACACCGACGAGGGTGAGATACTCATAGACGGAGTAAACGTCCGCGACTACACGCTCTACAATCTCCGTGAAAGCGTCGGAATGGTGCTTCAGAAGAACGTACTTTTCTCGGGTACTATTGCCGAAAATCTCCGTTGGGGCAACGAAAACGCCACCGACGGCGAGATGATGGCGGCGGCGGAGCACGCCCAGGCGGACAAGTTCGTCAAGACCTTTTCGGACGGCTACGAGACCGAGCTTGTTGAGGGCGGAGTCAACGTCTCGGGCGGTCAGAAGCAACGTCTTTGCATCGCCCGCGCCCTGCTCAAAAACCCCAAGATAATCATTCTCGACGACTCGACGAGCGCGGTCGACACCGCGACCGAGGCACAGATACGCCGAGCCTTTGGCGAAGAGCTTGCCGACTCGACCAAGATAATCATCGCGCAGAGAATCTCCTCCGTCAAGGATGCCGACATGATAGTCGTCATGGACGAAGGCAGGATAACCGGTGTCGGAACTCACGACGAACTCATGAAGAACAACACCGAATATCAGGAGATATACAATTCTCAGATCTCCGGAAAGGAGGCAAACTGATATGGCACGCAAACTCGAAGAACTCCAAAGACAGTATCACAGCGCATCAAAGCCCGCAGGAGGTCCCGGCGGACCCGGCGGACCCGGCGGTCCCGGAGGCGGTCCTCACGGCGGCGGTCCTCGCGGCGGCAGAGGCGGAAACAGTGCCAAGGGTAAGCCGAAGAACCTCAAAAAGACGGTCTCAAGACTGCTTTCGTACGTCGGCAAATACAAGGCTCTGCTCCTCGTCGTTTTCCTTTTCATGATACTCAATACCGCGATGTCGCTCGTCGGCGGATATATGACTCGTCCGATAATCAACCGCCTGTCGGAATACGTCGGACTTGAGGTAAGTCAGGAGTCGTTGAACACACCCATATATCAGGTGCTTGACTCAGCAATCGAGACCGTCAAAAACGGCGCGACGGGCTTGATCTCAACATTGGTCGGCGAGAGCTACAACCCCGTGGCTGCCGAGGTCATGTTCTACGTCACGTCGGCTCTCATCATCCTCGTCTGCATCTATTTTGTCGGAATACTGACCAACTACTTGCAGTCAAGAGTCATGATGATAATTTCTCAAAACGCAGTTGAAAGGATAAGAAACGACCTCTTTACAAAGCTTCAAAGGCTGCCCGTCCGTTACTTCGATTCACATCCGACGGGCGAGGTAATGTCGCGCTTTACAAACGACGTTGACAACATCGACGTCATGTTCAGCAACTCCCTTGTAAGCATTGTTTCGGGTGTTATCTCGCTTATCGGAACGCTTGTCTTCATGATAACGACCAACGTCTGGCTGACTCTCATTACGATAGTCTTCATTCCCTTCTTCATAATCGGCGGAGGAAAGATCGCAGGCGCGTCGAGAAAATATTACTCCGGTCAGCAGGCGGCGCTCGGCGCGGCGAACGGCTACGTTGAAGAGACGGTCACGGGACAGAAGGTCGTCAAGGTCTTCAACCACGAGGGCGTATGCTGTGAGGAATTTGAAACGCTCAACGAGGACCTGCGCAACAAGCAGATGAAAGCGCAGTTCTACGGCGGCATCATGGGACCCGTCATGCACAACGTGAGCATGATAAGCTACTCGGTGACCATCGGTGTCGGCGGCATACTCATGGTACTCGGCAAGCTCGACCCCGGTGCGCTCCAGCTCTTTGCGCAGTACTCAAAGCAGTTCTCAATGCCGATAAACAACATCTCCCAGCAGACCGCAACGATATTCTCCGCCTTAGCCGGTGCCGAGCGAGTCTTTGCGGTCATGGACGAAGCCCCCGAGACGGTCGACTCTGAAAACGCAATTGACATGCCCGACATGAAGGGCGACGTGGTATTTGAGAACGTGACCTTCGGCTACAACCCCGACAAGGTCATCTTGAAGAACATTTCCCTCTACGCGCACCCTGCCCAGAAGATTGCCTTCGTCGGCTCTACGGGCGCGGGAAAAACGACGGTCACAAACCTGCTCTCTCGCTTCTATGACATAGATGCGGGTAAGATTACGATTGACGGAGTTGACATTCGCGACATCAAGCGCGACAGTCTGCGCTCCAATATCGCCATGGTGCTTCAGGACACACACCTCTTCACGGGAACTGTCATGGAGAACATTCGTTACGGCAGACCCGACGCTACCGACGACGAGGTGATCGAGGCGGCAAAGACCGCCAGCGCGCACAGCTTTATCATGCGCCTTGAAAACGGCTACGACACCCTGCTTGAGGGCGACGGAGCGAACCTCTCGCAAGGTCAGCGACAGCTTCTCAATATCGCCCGCGCGGCACTCTCCAAAGCGCCTATCCTCGTCCTCGACGAGGCGACAAGCTCGGTCGATACACGTACCGAACGCCATATCGAGCATGGTCTGGCACGCCTCATGTCCTCGCGCACGACCTTCGTCATCGCCCACCGACTCTCAACCGTCCGCAACGCAAACGCCATTATGGTGCTTGAACACGGCGAAATCATCGAACGCGGTACACACGAACAGCTCCTTGAAATGAAAGGACGTTACTACGAGCTTTATACGGGTAAGAGAGAGCTGGATTGATGGTTAGCCGGTGCTATGGATTTAGGGAAACCCCTTTTGAGAAAGGGGGTTTCCCTATAACCCTTCCCGAAAACTTTTAATATTTTGGGTTCTAACTGCCGTGGAGTGACGCTGATTTTCGCCTGCGAAAATCAGCCTACTGAGATATTCCGTGTTGGAACAGTGTTGAACCCAGCCGATATTGCTCAACTTAACAATAAAGCCTATCTGAGTTTTGGCTCGGATAGGCTTTTGTTTGGTTATGAGGTTGTTTAGGTGTATAGTTTATTTGCGAGCTTGCGGAGCAAGTCGAGGAATTCCGCTCTTTCGGGATATTCCGAAAGGTTGAGAGATTCAAGCTCTTCGATGATACCGTCAAGCGTACTGTCACCGAGATATTGGCTCTTTCGGAGTATCATGCAGGTCTCGATGACTGCACAGAGGAATTTGGAGTCGGCATCTTCTCCCGAGCTTATATCCGAGCGGTCGATTTGGTACTCATTGAGGTGGCTGAGCGGCTCTCCGGGATTTTTATATCTTGTGCGCAATGTAGCTAAAACTTCTGCGCCCGGCACCTGCTCTGCAAGCTTAATTTCGTAGCAGACGGTTACCTGATGCGACGCGCCGACCTCGCCTGCGTCCTTGGTGTCGTCGTTGAAATCTTCTTTATCAAGCAGACGGTTTTCGTATCCGACAAGGCGGTAGGCTTCAACGGCATCGGCGTTGAATTCCAGCTGGAGCTTGACGTCCTCGGCGACCGTATAAAGAGTTCCGAGGATATCGGTTCCGAAGACCTTTTCCGCCTCGCTCTCGCCGTCGATATAGTAATATACGCCGTTTCCGTTGTCCGCAAGTGCTTCCATATTGGAATCCTTATAGTTGCCCGAGCCGAAGCCGAGTACGGAGAGGTAAACACCTTGGTCACGCTTTTGTTCGATGTAGGCGGTAAGCTCGCTTTGCGAGGAGATGCCGACGTTGAGGTCGCCGTCACTCGCCATGATAATACGGTTATTTCCGCCCTCAATATAATATTCCTCGGCTATTTGGTACGCCTTCGTCAAGCCTGCCTCGCCGTTCGTTGAGCCTTTGGCACTTAGCGAATTGATTGCGCTCATGATTGTTTCGCTCTTGCTTCCCATGCAGCCCTCAAGCACGACCGCCTCACGTCCCGAATAGGTCACGATTGAGACGATATCGTTCTCTCCGAGATTGCCGACAAGGTATGAAAACGCCTTTTTGAGCAAAGGTAGCTTATCTTGGCTTGACATTGAACCCGAAACGTCGATCAAAAATACGAGATTGTTTCCCTTTGAGGGCTTTGCCTGCTCTGCCTGAAGGGTAAGGCGCAGGAGCATGGTCTCACTGTTCCACGGGCAGGGCGTTACGGAAGTGTAAGCCCCGAAAAGCTCGCCGCCCTTCGGCTGCGGCACGTCGTATTTAAAATAATTGATAAATTCCTCGGTGCGGAACGCGCTTCCGCTGTTTCTAAGCTCACTCAAAGTATATCCCGAGTTTACCATCTTGCGGAAGAAGGCGTACGATGCGGTATCAACGTCCGCCGAGAAGGTCGAGATATTGTTCTCCGCGGTGCTTATAAAGGGGTTTTCGGCGATTACGGGCGGCGCCTGTCCAACGTCTTCGTCATCACCCTGCTCGGGAGACTCGCCGGGCTGCTGGATCTCGCCCGCCTCCCCGTATTCCGCGTCTTGGTCACCCGCCGGTACCGTGGGTATTCCGCCGGGATAGGACTCTCCCTTGCTCGGTGGCATATTGTTAATCATGTCATCTTCATTCGCGGCGGCACTGCATCCCACAAAGGCAAGCAGGGTGAGCGCGGCAAGCACAAGTGCGGTCAATTTCTGAAGTGATTTTGTGTTTTTCATAGTAATCCCCTATTCTGCCAAAAGGCATTAACTTAAAATTTCCGAAACACATTCAATAAATTTTTCGCTTGGGATTATCTCAGGTTCGTAGTCAAACAGGACTATTCCCTCGTTTCCAAGCGTTTTTTTGAGATACGGCGAGCGTACATTTCCCTTTCCGTCAAGCACCCAGACCTTGCAGTCAAGGTCAAACGAGGCATCTCCTACACTCTTTCCCCTGCCCAGCTCGTTTTGCAGACGCTCAAGCTGACTTTTGCTCAACTCGAAGACGAAGATATCTCCGCTCTCGCCGTCCTGCCAGACAAGGCTCGGCGAGCCGAAGTATGAAAGGCTCTCAAGGCTCTCAAGTCTTGTCGCATGCACACTGCCCGAGGACAGCGCGCCGTCAAGAGTTGCGGTATAAGGCTCGCCATCATCGTTTGTGTTCATATCGAGCGCGGCACGGATAAACGGCATTGCAATTGCAAAAAAGCAAGCGAGGACAAGACACGCGGCTATGAGTCCCAAGCGATAGCTCCGCAGGCGTGACGGCTTGTAGTTCACCGCTTCGCAGAGCAGGCGGTCGTCGATCTCGCCTATCTCCGAGAGCAGCTTTTCAACCTTTTCTTTTCTGTCTCTCATAAAAGCTCATTTTCCTCCAATCTCTCCTGCAATTCTTTTCTCATACGGAAAAGTGTGGTTTTGACCTTTGATTCGCCGACGCAAACTTGCTCGGATATCTCGGAAACCGATTTTGAATAGAAATAGCGGAGGACGAACATGACTCGCTTTTCCTTCGGCTGGGAATAGAGAAAATCATTTATCTCATCGCGCAGAAGCTTGCTTTCATACTGCCTCTCGACTCGGTCCTCGGACGGTATGCACTCGTCAAGCTCGGAGACGATCTCGTTCATACCGCCCCGCTTTTCCCTGTGCTTTGCGCGGAAGCGGTCGACCGAAATTCGACGTGTTATCTTCGAGAGAAACGCACCGAGAAACTCGGGACGTGCTTCGGGCATGGCGTTCCAGGCATCGAGGTAGGTATCGTTGACACACTCCTCGGCATCCTCGTATGAGGAAAGCAGGGAGTATGACAGCGAAGAAAGCATCCTGCCGTATTTTTTCTGGGATTCGGTAATGGCTCTCTCATTCCTTGCCCAATACAAATCAACTATTTTGCCATCATCCATGGTTTGACTTCCTTTTGTGTTTCGGGCTTCAACCAATATGTCGCCTTTTTTTGTTAACGGTTACACTTTTTAAAAAAATTTTTCAAAATAATCCACCGACCGCAAAATGTTAGGTAATATATTTTACCAAATAAGAATAAAAACAAGTCCTCAGACACGGCGGGAGACAAGCCCCCGCCCTACGGTTGAAGGTGTCGCTCATTTGCAGATTTTCGAGATATCTAAACCAATCGAACGGTCAACAAACGCCTTGCTTTAGCAAATAATCGTTTGTATTCGCCGCAGGGCGGGGGCTTGTCTCCCGCCGATGTAAATATTCGGCTGAAATTAACGTCATAACAAACGGAAACACCATCACAGACCCGTAGGGCGGGGGCTTGTCTCCCGCCGATGTAAATATTCGGCTGAAATTAACGTCATAACAAACGGAAACACCATCACAGACCCGTAGGGCGGGGGCTTGTCTCCCGCCGTAAATTCCAAAAACGAATAAGATTTTCTCGTTATCCCGCCGACTTAAGAAGGAAGGAAAACCCAAAAAAGCTCTCCTTCCCTTCATTTTAGTTTTATCTTACTCTCTCGCCAAGAGGTGTATCGTCCGCGAGGAATACCACGCGCACAGTCTCCTCGCCCGACGCAAGGATCATTCCGTTCGACTCGATTCCGCAAAGCGTCGCAGGCTTCAAGTTCGCAACGACGATTATCTTTCTGCCGACAAGCTCCTCGGGCTGATACCACTTCGCAATACCCGATACCACCTGTCTCTGCTCATATCCGAGGTCGATTTTCAACTTCAGGAGCTTCTTCGCCTTCGGCACCTTTTCGCACTCGAGTATCTTCGCCGTGCGTAGCTCAACTCCCATAAAGTCCTCAATTCCGATAAGAGCGCAGCCCTCGGGCTTTTCGGGAATCTCGTCTGCCTTTGCCGCCGCCTCTGCCGCCGCGCGCTTTGCCGCCATCTCGGCTTCAAGCTCCGCGAGCATCTTCTCTTCGTCAATGCGTGCGAACATTACACGTGAATCTCCGACGACCTCGCCTGCCTTGAGCGCACCGAACTTCTCGGCAGAGCTTACCGTGTCGTAGCTCTTCGCGTCGGTTGCAAGAAGGGAAAGTATCTCCTCCGCAGTCTCGGGAATAAAGGGCTTTAAGAGTACCGCACCGAAGCGTATCGCTTCAAGCAGATTGTAAAGCACGGTTCCGAGTCTCTCTCGCTTCGTCTCGTCCTTTGCGAGCGTCCAGGGAGTAGTTTCATCAATGTATTTATTCGCGCGCGAAAGCATCTCAAAAATACATTCAAGCGCGTCCGCGATGCGGAAAGCGTCCATGTTTTCAACAACTCCATTGTATGCCTTGACGCATGCGTCTCGAAGCTCGCCGTCAAGCTCACAGGGCTGTGTCGGTGCCTGAATTACCTTGTCAAAATACTTCTTCTGCATGTCAAGCGTGCGCTTTACGAGATTTCCGAGGTTATTTACAAGGTCGGTATTGTATCTCTTTATTACCGACTCGTAGGTAATGCTTCCGTCGTTGGCAAAAGGCATTTCGGAGAGCGCATAGTAACGCACTCCGTCAACGCCGAATCTCTCGGCAAGCTCGTCGGCGTAAATGACGTTTCCGCGCGACTTTGACATCTTGTCCGCGCCGAAGTTGAACCACGGATGACCGAATATCTGCTTCGGGAGCGGCAGGTCGAGCGCCATTAAGAAGATAGGCCAATAGATAGTGTGGAAACGTAGAATGTCCTTTCCTATGACGTGGACGTCCGCAGGCCAATATTTTTTGAACTTATCGCTCTGCTCCTCGTAGGTCTTGTCGGGGTCGTAGCCTATCGCGGTGATATAGTTTGTCAGCGCGTCGAGCCAGACGTAGGTGACGTGCCGCGTGTCAAAGGTCACGGGTATTCCCCAAGAAAACGACGTGCGCGAAACGCAGAGGTCCTGAAGTCCGCCCTCAACCTTCAAGAAGTTGTTGACCATCTCCTTCTTTCTGCTCTCGGGCTGAATGAACTCGGGATGGGAGTCGATGTGCTTCATAAGTCGGTCGGCATATTTGCTCATCTTGAAGAAATACGCCTCTTCCTCGGCTCTCTGCACGGGTCTGCCGCAGTCGGGGCATTTGCCCCCCTCAGCCTGAGTCTCGGTGAAGAAGGACTCACAGGGCGTGCAGTACCAGCCCTCATATTTTCCTTTATATATATCGCCCTTGTCGTAGAACTTCTTGAATATTTTTTGAACAGCCGCCTCGTGATAGCCGTCTGTCGTGCGGATAAAATGGTCATATGAGACATTCATCTTATCCCAAAGCTCGCGTATCTCGCCCGCAACTCCGTCAACGTACGCCTTCGGTGTAATGCCCGCGTCGCGCGCAAGGTCCTCTATCTTCTGTCCGTGCTCGTCCGTTCCCGTGCACATAAAAACGTCGTAGCCCATCTCCCTCTTGTATCTCGCCATCGCGTCCGTTGCGATAGCCTCGTACGTGTTACCGAAGTGAGGCTTCTTTGAAGCGTAGGCAATAGCCGTCGTGATGTAATATTTTTCCATGTTTTCACCTTACACTGCAAATGAGCAGTGCCTTTCTGTGTGTTGTGTGCAGGAGTTGAATGTTCGCAGGGACTCTGTCCCTGCACCCTGCTAAAGAACCTTTTTGCAAAAAGGTTCTTTAGAATCTCCAAAAACCTTTAATAAGAGACAAGGAGATTTTTATTTCATAATTTATTTATAGCCGTGGTGTATTGCGGTTAAGTGATATTATAACAGATTTTTCTATATTTTACAATAGGTTTCCGAAAAAAACACAAAATTAAGGCTTTTGAACGTCTAAAGGCGCATCGGAAAAGTGGTATGTAAATTAAAGTAATAAATTGTAAAAATAGGTCATAATGTCAAAAAATAGGTTGTGATTGTTAATTTTATGTCACAGATGCTTGATAATTTTTTGTCAGTAGCAATTTTTTATAAATCATCCCGGATTATGACGAAACAATTTAGTGCATTTTTTACAGTGCCTTTCAAAAAAACTATTGCATTTGAGAAAAAAATCTGCTATAATTAGAGCGTAAGAGTGTGTCCGCAGCGAGAAAGACAGCCTGCCCCTCCCGGCGCTCCGTCTCGGTAAAATTTATACTTATCTGCCGACTATCGGCACAGAAAGGAAAAGCAACAGATATGAAAATTCTTGTCATCAATGCCGGAAGCAGCTCGCTCAAATATCAGCTTTTTGATATGACGACAGGCGCTGTTCTGGCAAAGGGCTTGTGCGAGAAAATAGGACTCAGCGGTGCTATCTCACATAAACGCCCCGGTAAACCAACCTACGAAGAAGACTATCCCATGCCCACTCACAACGAGGCTATCGCTCTCGTGCTCAAGCTCCTCACCGACCCCGAGCTCGGAGTTATTTCAAGCGTTGACGAGATAGGCGCGGTAGGTCACCGCTTCGCTCACGGCGGCAAGCTCAGCAAGTCCTGCTTCCTTGGCGAAGAGGAGATAAAGTACATCGAGTCCATCATCCCGATAAACCCCCTTCACGGACCTCCCGCGCTCAAGGGTGTTGCGGCTTGTAAGGCTATCCTTCCCGATAAGCCCCACGTCGGCGTATTCGATACCTCCTTCTACTCGGACTTCGACAAGAAATCCTACATATATCCCCTGCCCTACGAGTGGTATGAAAAGTACGGTGTCCGCCGTTACGGCTTCCACGGTACCTCTCACCGCTACGTTTCGGCTAAGGCGTGCGAGTTTTTGGGTCTGGACTACAACAAGACGAAGATCGTTTCCTGCCACATAGGCTCAGGCTCCTCGATAACGGCAGTTGACTGCGGACGTGCGGTAGACACGTCGATGGGCTTCACTCCCCAGGACGGTCTTCCCATGGGAACACGTTGCGGCGCGATCGACCCCTCGATCGTAGCGTACATCTGCGAGCAGAGCGGAATGAGCGTGGGCGAGGTCAACGACGCGCTTAACAAAAAGTCGGGACTTCTCGGCGTTTCGGGCGTATCGAACGACATGCGCGACGTGCGCCGTGCAGCCGCTGAAGGCAACGAGCGTGCAAAGCTCGCAACCGAGCTTCTCACTCACTACGCAAAGAAGATAATCGGCTCCTACATCGCCGAGATGAACGGAATCGACGTACTCATCTTTACGGCAGGTCTTGGCGAAAACGATGCACAAGCGCGTCAGGACATCGGAGATAACATGGAATTCTTCGGAATCAAGATGGACAATGACGTTAACATGAACGCCCCCAGAGGAGAAAATATCGTGATAAGCGCTCCCGACTCAAAGGTCAAGGTCGTCGTTATCCCGACCGACGAGGAATTCATGATAGCATCCGATACATACAATCTCGTTAAGTAAGAAAAAATAAAATAATATATATTTTGCGAAAGGAAAAACAAAAATGGCACAGTCATCCTTTGAAATCAAAAAAGAAATCTGCGACATTGGTAAGAGAATCTACGACCACGGCTTCGTAGCTGCCAATGACGGCAACATCTCGGTCAAGGTAGGACCCAACGAGTTCTACTGCACCCCGACCGGCGTATCCAAGGGCTACATGACCCCCGATATGATCATCAAGGTAGACGGCAATGGCAACAAGATCGACGGTAAGCTCAATCCTTCCTCCGAAATCAAGATGCACATGCGCGTCTTCCAGGAGCGCCCCGACGTTAACGCCGTCGTTCACGCTCATCCCCCCGTTGCAACCGCTTTCACGGTCGCAGGCATCGAGCTTGACCAGTATATCCTTCCCGAGGCTATCCTCACAATAGGTAACGTTCCTACCTGCGATTACGGTATGCCCTCCACAATGGAGATCCCCGACTCGCTTATGCCCTACATTCAGAAGCACGACGCCTTCCTTTTAAAGAACCACGGCGCACTGACGGTAGGTAACACACTTCTCCGCGCTTGCTTTACAATGGAAGAAGTTGAGTTCAACGCAAAGATCAACCTCTACGCACGTCAGATAGGCATGGGTGCCAACGCCCACATCGAGGAGATCTCCTGCCATGAGCTTGAAAGACTCATGGAGCTTCGTAAGAAGATGGGACTTCCCGGAAAGCACCCCGGATGCAAGGCATGCCCCAACAAGGGTACTCCGAACTGCAAGTGCGCTGACGGCAAGTGCGACCGCACAAGCAGCGCAAACGCCGACGATGCTCTCGTTGCAGAGATCACCAAAAAGGTTCTCGCCGCTCTCGGAAGATAATTCGTATCATACGATATCTTTTGCAAAGGAGAACCAAACATGATAAATAATCTTACAGAGGCGCAGATAAATGCGATAGTCGCAAATGTCGTCGCCGAAATGAAAAAGCCGCAGACTTCCGCCCCGAAGGCAGAACAGAAGGCTTGGGACTCCACACAGTACATGGGACGCAGATTCATAGGAATTTACGAAACGATGGAAGAGGCTATCGAGGTCGCGAATGCTGGATATACCGCAGTCCGCTCGATGAGCGTCGCGCAGAGAGAGAAGATAATCACCGCTATCCGTGAGCTCACACGTGCCGAGGCGCAGAACATGGCGGCTCTCGGTGTTGCCGAGACAAAAATGGGACGTGTTGACCACAAGTATGCAAAGCATCTTCTCGTCGCCGACAAGACTCCCGGAACCGAGGACATAATCGAAGATGCCAAGACCGGTGACAACGGTCTTACGCTCACCGAAATGGCTCCCTTCGGCGTAGTCGGCGCGATCACTCCCTCAACAAATCCGTCCGAAACGGTTATCTGTAACAGTATAGGCATGATAGCGGCAGGAAACGGCGTTGTCTTCAACCCCCACCCGGGTGCTATCGCAACCTCAAACTACGCCATCGACCTTGTAAACCGCGCGGTTTACAGCGCGGGCGGTCCGCGCGTGCTGGTTGCAGGCGTTGTAAAGCCTACGCTTGATACCGCGAACGTAATGTACAAGCATCCCTCAATCAAGCTTCTCGTCTGCACGGGAGGCCCCGGAGTCGTCAGATCCGTGCTTTCCTCGGGCAAAAAGGCTATCGGAGCAGGCGCGGGAAATCCCCCCGTCATCGTCGATGACACGGCGGATATCGATAAAGCCGCAAAGGACATTATCGACGGATGCACCTTCGATAATAACCTTCCCTGCATTGCCGAAAAAGAGGTCTTCGTCTTCGATAACGTCGCGGACAGACTTATCTCGGGCATGCTGAAAAACGGATGCATCAAGCTCACCCGCGCACAGGCTGATGAGCTTGCAAAAATCGTTCTCGTCGAGAAGACAGACAAGAACGGCAAAACAAAGAAGATAGTCAACCGTGAATGTGTCGGACGTGACTGCAAGGTCATTCTTGAAAAGATAGGAATTAAGGTAGGCGACGACATTCGCTGCGCCATCGCCGAGGTTCCCTTCGAGCATGATTTCGTCCAGGAAGAGCTTATGATGCCTATTCTCGGAATCGTCAGAGTCAAAGACATAAACGAGGCTATCACCTTAGCTTGCAAGGCAGAGCACGGTAACCGCCACACGGCTCACATGCATTCAAAGAACATCGACAACCTCACCGCGTTCGCGCGTGCCGTTGAGACTACGATTTTTGTAAAGAACGCACCTTCATATGCCGGAATCGGATTCGGCGGCGAGGGACACACGACCTTTACGATAGCAGGTCCTACGGGCGAGGGACTGACATCGGCGCGTTCCTTCACGAGAAAGCGCAGATGCGTTATGGTCGACAGCTTCAGAATTATTTAAGTGTTCATCCGATAAACGGCACACTGCTGCGTTGCTCCTCGAAAGCGGCTCGACATAGGAAACTATGCCTTCGCCTTGCTTTCTCCGGTGCGCCTTGCATTGCACCATTTCTCGAATGAACCGTAAATTCAAAACGGTTAAAGCAGTAAACTTTAGAAAGGAAAAGAACAATGGATATTACAGCTTCCCAAATCGAAAGCATTGTAAGAAGCGTGCTGAGTTCCATGGGCGGTTCATCTGCTAAAAGCGCAGGTCCCATCCCCACGACGGCTCACGTCGCAATGCTTACCGATACAAAGAAGATAGAAGTAAAAGAGCTTCCCATTCCGCCCCTCGGTGACGACGACATTCTCGTCAAGGTCGAAGGCGCGGGAATCTGCGGAACAGACGTTCACGAGTGGAAAGCCGACCCGTTCGGTCTCATTCCCGTCGTCCTCGGTCACGAGGGTACCGGCGAGGTCGTCGCAGTCGGAAAGAACGTCAAGGTCGATACCGCGGGAAAGCCCCTCAAGGTCGGCGATAAGATAGTCACCTCGGTAATAAGCTGCGGCGAATGTTACGCCTGCCGTATGGTTCCCGGAAGAACGAACCTCTGCGACAATCAGGGAGTTTTCGGTCTTATCGGTGACAAGAGAGGCGAGAAGGAGGGCAACCGTGTCAACGGTTGGTTCGCGGATTACATGGTGATCAAGGGCGGACTCGGCGCTACATATTTCCAGGTCAACGAGCTTGACTTAAAGCAGAGAATGATACTTGAGCTTGCGTGCGTTTGCGTTCACGCACTTGAGAGAGGTCAGAAAACGGGACTTCTCAACTTCGGCTCAAAGGTTCTCGTTCAGGGTTGCGGTCCCGTAGGTCTCGTTATGATAACGGTTCTCCGCGCCGCAGGTATCAACCACATCATCGCGGTTGACGGAAACGAGGACAGACTTAAGGTCGCGCAGAAGATGGGCGCGAAAACGACTGTCTGCTTCCGCCGTCCCGACGAGGACACGCTCGATAAGAGAGTCGCAAAGATCAAGGCGATCGCAAACGGTGTCGGCGTTGACTTCGCATATCAGTGCACAGGCGCACCTGTTGCCGCCGCCGATATTTACAGTTACATCCACCGCGGAGGCGGTATGTGCGAGATGGGCTTCTTCGTAAACAACGGAGAATATCAGGTCAACCCCCACTTTGCTATGTGCAATAAGGAGATCGACATCGTAGGCTCTTGGGACTACTCCGCCGAGGATTACCCCAAGACGGTGGCATTCTTGAAGCAGTGCCGCGAGATGAACATTCCGATCGAAGACCTCATCACTCACTCCTTCCCGCTCGACAAGATGAACGAGGCTATGGAGACGAACGTTGCTCAGGCAGGAATCAAGATCTGCTACATCAACGAGTGATAAGAGGGCGCGCGTATGGCAGCACTCGGTATGATAGAGGTCTACGGCTACACGACCTCAATAGTAGTTGCGGATGCCGTTGCAAAAGCGGCTGACGTCAAAATCGTAGCCATCGACAAGAACAAGCCTGCAAACGCAGATGCTTGTCCCGTACCGCTCGTTATGGTAGTTAAGTTTATGGGTAACGCAGGTGCCGTTCAGTCAGCGCTTGATGCAGGCGTCAAGGTGGCGGAGAGCCGCGGACTCTACATCACCTCAAAGCTCATCGCAGGACTTGACGAACAGGTACAGTGGTTCGCGGATCTTACCGCAACGGGCAATGATAAATTCAGAAACCTCGACAAATAAGTCGCGGCAGAGCGCCGAGCGTTCTCGGCATTAAAAGGTTTATAAAAAAAGACAAATAAAAAGGAGAACAAACTCATGAATGAAGCACTTGGAATGGTAGAGACCAGAGGACTTGTAGCTGCAATTGAAGCAGCAGATGCTATGGTTAAGGCAGCAAACGTACAGCTTATCGGCTCCGAGAAGATCGGTAGCGGACTTGTAAGCGTTATGGTTCGCGGCGACGTTGGCGCAGTTAAGGCCGCTGTTGAGGCAGGCGGAGCTGCTGCAGCTCGTCTTGGCGAGGTTGTTGCAACACACGTTATTCCCCGCCCCCACACCGACGTTAACAAGCTTCTCCCTACTCTCGGATAAGTTAGGGAAAAAGGCATGGATCAGGGCAACGCAAAAAAGTTGCCCTTGCCTCCTAAAACTACTTACCGATTGGAGACAAAACTATGGAAAACGCAATCGCTTTGCTTGAGGTTCAGGCTATGGTTACGGCGATAGTCGGTCTTGACGCTATGGTCAAGGCGGCGAATGTAAAGCTCATCCACGTTGAAAAACGTCTGGGCGGACGGCTTGTCACGGTCGTCGTCGAAGGCAGTGTCTCTGCTGTCACTGCCGCGCTTGAGGCAGGAGTCGAAGCTGCAAAGGCGGTAGGACACGTGGCGTGCGCCGAGGTCATCGCAAGACCTCACGAAGACATTATGAGATTTATCAAAACCGATGAAGGTGTCTGATAAACTCACTCAAAACTCAAGGATTATCGGGGCTTCCCGAATAATTTAAATTTAAAAAAATTAATCCAAAAAGGAGAATTTTACTATGAATGAAGCTCTTGGAATGGTAGAGACCAGAGGACTCGTTGCTGCAATCGAGGCAGCAGATGCTATGGTTAAGGCTGCAAACGTACAGCTTATCGGCTCCGAGAAGATCGGTAGCGGACTTGTAAGCGTTATGGTTCGCGGCGACGTTGGCGCAGTTAAGGCTGCTGTTGAGGCAGGCGGTGCGGCTGCTGCAAACCTCGGTGAGGTTGTTGCAACTCACGTTATTCCCCGTCCTCACACCGACGTTAACAAGCTTCTCCCCACGCTGGACTGAGTCGAAGTCGGGACTTAGAGCGAAAAGTGAAAAAGTGATTTTTTCACCGCCGCTCGCCTTGAGGTCTTCTGCCCTGTATCGGGCAGAAGACCTGCGCCCGAAATTTTCATATATCCGCGCTTAAAAATCGCCCCTTAAACATTTTTATATGAATCATTCCGAAATTCTCGTATATCCGCGCTTAAAAATCGCACCTTAAACGTCTTTATATGAAAATTTCCGCAATCTTCGAAAGGAGTTTTACTCTCATGAGCATTTCAAATGTTGAAATAGAGGCTATCGTCAAAAAAATAGTCTCGGAGATGAACGGCTCAGCGCCCGAAGCCTCTGCTCCGCCTAAGTCAGGCTACGAAATACCCGTCGGCATCTCAAACCGACACATTCACCTGACGCAAGAGCATCTTGAGATACTTTTCGGCAAGGGCTATTCGCTCACTCACCTAAAGGACCTCTCTCAGCCCGGACAGTACGCCTGCAAAGAGACTCTTACCATAGTCGGCCCCTCGATGCGTCCCATCGAAGGAGTACGTGTGCTTGGACCTCTGCGCCGCGCGTCTCAGGTCGAGATATCGGTCACCGATTCCTACGTCCTAAAGGTCAAGCCCCCCGTACGTGAGTCGGGCAAGCTTCAAGGCTCCGCTCCCATCACGATTATCGGTCCCAAAGGTATCGTTCAGCTCTCCGAGGGCTGTATCATAGCAAACCGCCACATCCACATGTCACCCGACGATGCCGCACACTTCGGTGTCAAGGACGGCGACTACATCGACGTCGATGCCACAACGGGAACCAAACGCACTCGCTGGTTCGACGTTCAGATTCGTGTCCACAAGGACTTCCGACTTGAAATGCACGTCGATACCGATGACGCAAACGCTGTCGGATTTAAAAACGGTTCGACTGTTGTGCCGGTGAGGTAATAGGTAGTTAGCAAATGTCGGGTGGGGAGACGCGCTACTTTCTTGAAAGAAAGTAGCAAAGAACTTTCCTG
>JBJDZM010000010.1:0-68672 GCA_051867975.1 Eubacteriales bacterium
GCGCTCTTTTTTATGCAAGGCGAAGCACGACTGTTAGTTATTTGTTTCAAACTTAACCTCTCTTCTATCTTTTTTTCTTAACTATATGTGCTATATTGGCTTTTACAGATTTTTTATCTTCCTTATTGAAAATGATAATATAGTTAATAATGCAACTCAACAGTCCTACAATAACAGCATCAACAATAAGTAATAACCAATTAGTTGCAGGAATAATCGATTTAACAGAAATCGAAATCAGAATAATAAATGCGGCACATATAGCGTATTTAATTACATATTTCCAAAAATGCCATGGATTTACTTTAACTATTTTTGCAATATACGGAATTTTGAACAGCAAATCTTTTATAACCAACAAAACAGCGCTTGTACCTGCTACGGCATAAAGCCCCAGATTTGTATATTTAAGCAGCGGAATCATCATCAATACATTTAATAACCCACAGCATAAAGTCGCAATTGCGGGCCACCTTAACTTGTTAACAGCCGCAAAAATATTATCAAACGCCTTAATGGGATACGAAGCCGCATCGGCAATTAATGTCAGTATGGCTAAAACAATAAGTAAATCTGCATTTTGTTCGGGAACCCATAATTGAAAAAATTCTTTTCCTAAACCTATGAAACCGGCAACAGGAATTACACTGATAAAGCTGGTCAATTTTGCAGAAAAATCCATTGTTCCAATAAGAGCCTTCGGATCGTTTCTGTTTGCATAATCAAGAACAAATTGCGGACCGAAAGCGGTTACAATTAGTGCAACACATGTATATAGTAAGCTTGGCATTATTTTTGCAATACTTAAAACACCTGCATCGTTAGCATTAATAAATATATTGGCTACCAGCAAATCAAGGCCTGTCATTAAAATACTGCTTAATTGACTTACAGAATTCCAAACTCCTGACGCAAATAACGTACCAATGTGTTCTCTGCGAAAGTCATATCTACAAATTTTTAATTCGCTCATTATTCTCTTTTGAATAATAATGTTGAAAACTCCTTCAACAATATTTAACGAAATACCTGCAATACCAATATAGTAAACCCTTGCAGGAAAAAGCATAAACAGGACAATAAGAACAACGGCACGTACTATTGTGCCTGCAATGCTTACAATTGATTTGAGATCCAAGCGGTTTTTACAAAATGTTGCCGATGCAAACACATTCGACAAAAGTGCAAAAACAGCTGATGCAAATGTAAGTGCAAACAATATTGTTATATCAGATGACAATTCTTCGGGAACATTTATAAGCTTTGTTAAAAAGCAAACAATAATTGTAAAAATCGCAGAACACAAGACCGCAAGCATCAAGTTCATAAAGAAAATCGTAGAAAAAAATTCATTTGCTTTTTTTCTATTCCCCTGCTGCAGCTCGACTGTGATAAAACGGCTTCCCATTGAGTTAAAAGCTGTTGTTATAATCGTCACATAACTGACAAAATTACTCGCCATAGGCACAAACCCATAAGCTGCAACCCCGACAGTTCGAGTTAGGTATGGCGTCAGAAAAAAGTTTATTCCTGTGCTTACTAACATAGCAAGTGCGTTTGCAAATATGTTAAGAAAGATTTGCTTTTTTTTCATATTATTTCTTCATTCCTAATTTGCGAGGAATCTTTTTTAAAATTGCTTTAATTTCTCCCTTATCTGCAAAAATAATTCTACGAGCATACCCCTCAATCTTGGTAAATGTATTCACTTTGAATTTTTTCTGAACCAAATCGTAATAATTCCAATCTTCAACAACATACTTCGGATGCTTAAGTGGAAATTCCATTGGAATAAGAGGTGCATTAAAAAACGCTCTTGTACGCTTTGCCAATTTATTTAAATTGTTAACTGCATGTGTGCTGTCCGCAGTGAGTCCGATATTTGTAATTAGATTAACACTTGGAACTATAGCCATTTGTGAATTAAGTGCTGCCGCCATACCGCTTTGATATGTCCAAGAGCTCAGTCTTTTACCCGACTTTAGTATGTTGGCTTTTTCGGCACCTTCTTTGCGAACGTTACGGTAGAAGGGATATTTGCGTTCTACACATTTCATTGAGTAATCGTCAGTCAAAAATCCCATATTAAAATCCATCTGTTGCCAAGCACGTTTCCAGGTTGCCCAACCCCAGCAACATCCCGGTCCGAAAAAGTAACTATTCGGAGTCTCATCATAATGTATCAGGTGATTCATTGCGTTAATCATATAAATACGATTATCTTCTTTATACTTTTCCAATAATTCTGCACAAAACGGGAAAAAATCTTGTGACGGCACACAGTCATCCTCTAAAATAATAAGCCGGTCCACATATTCAAATGCCCAGGAAATACCTGAATACATTCTCATTCCGCAGCCTAAATTCTCTTGTGAGTAGTTCGTGTGCACCTCGCAATCCCAGTCAATATCTTCTGCTATTTTCTGACAGGCAGCAATGTTTTTTTCATCATTCAAATTACCGTCTCTTGCACCATCACAGGCCAAAAACAATTTTGATGGTCTTGCCTGCTTTACTGCCTCAAAAACGAACTTGAAGGTGTCGGGCCTGTTAAAAAAATTCAGATATACCGCAACATCAACTTTATATGGTTTTTTCATTGTTCCCTAAACTCCTTTACATAAGCTTCAACATAAATACTGCTTATTTTAAATCGATTTCTCAATTCACGTTCTCATTTTAATTTTTTTGCATGGGACTCCCACAACTACGGAATTAGCTTCAACAACATTCTTCACTAACGATTTGGCTCCAACAACCGCTCCGTCACAAATATGACTCCCTTTTAATACTGTAACATTAGCCGCCAACCAACAATCGCTTCCGATTATTACTTTTTCAACAGCGTTTTCCTGTTGACATATCAATTTATCTGTTCCAATACCATGGTCCGTATCAATAATATAGCCCTGTGCAGCTATCATAGTATTACTGCCTATGTTTCCCCCCCCCCCCCCGATTTTGAGGCATATATTATCGTCCCGTTTCCAATATCAACATTATCTCCTATCTCAATCAAACCGTCTCCGAAAAACATAACATCCGGATAAATGGTGACATTATGACCAAGCTTAATGTTGCTATTAATAAGCGTGACCTTTCCGACAAGAGAAAAATCCGAGTGCTCACATTTAATTTTCTTTTTAAATATGTATTTTCTGTATTCAGACTGTGTTTTTCTTAAAACTCGATCGAACAATAAAACCAAATTCATTATTAAACCTCCAACAAACAATTTAACTCTTTTTGAAATTTCTGATCCAATTCTGATATTACTTTTCTTCCGTTATATTCATCGTTTATATTAACGCTTTTTATTGCATCAGCTATCTTTTCAGGAGTTTGTTCATCGTAATAATACATATATTCACCGATTGCCGATGTCTCTATAGCCGAAATACGGATACTGACCACACGAAGACCATTCGCCATATAAGACAGTATCTTACTTGGAAAGGATGTTGCATTAAAAGCCGCATCCGGATTCTGAGTGCTCAGGCCAATGTCACAGCTTTGGATGAACCGGATATACTCTTCGCCGGAGAGCAGCCCATCGTAGGTAACCCTGGCTTTGGCTTGAAATGCAATTCTAGCAACCAAATCCTTCATTTCTTGAACATCCTGTTCAGAACCAAATCCTAAAATGTGAATATGATAGTTTTCAGGCAAGTGGGCGGCGGCGGCGGCGGCTACAGCCCCTCCTTTTCGGGGGTCAAGTGTACCTGCGTAAACAACATGCACAATATCGGCTTTTTCTTCATGCAAGTTGTCGCTAAAGGTCCTGCATTTTCTATCCGGTTCAACCTGATAGGTTCCGTGTATGATCACAGAGGGCTTCCCATCTGTGTTGATACAATCATCCAACAAACGTGTAGGAAATATGTACGCATCTGCGGATTTTAAACGCTTGACCTCCTTTTTCCTTAATCGTTCATTTCCAATAACATCCGCAAAAATCTCTTCAACTTCAAAAATCAATTTAAACTTTTTAACTTTATGAGCGAAATTTATCTGATTTAAATAACCGAGAGAATGATAAACAATAACAGTTTCGTCCTTGCAAACATTTTTAAAAATCCATAATAATAATTTTAGTTTATCAAAAAACCTTGATACAACCCTAACAACACGTTTTTTGTGGGACTTCAAATGAAAGTATTTTACCGAAACACCGTCACGCAGTTGAATACATTCACTCTTTTGAGATCCGTCGAGTTTTGATGAGAATGATATGATTTCCGCAGAACCTGCTACATTGGCTATAACATCGGCAATGTAATCCATTTTATTGACCGCTGCTAAAGTACAATTCGCTTTATCCAGTCTTCTGCTGTCCGCATAATATCCAAAATATTTCATACCTAACCTCTTACATAAAAAAGAATGAATACTGCGGCCCTTGAAGGAGCAACAATAGTATCATAGTACCGCTAATGATTAGTAAAAATTGATTTTGGCTTTTTTCGTCAAACGGTAATGCCAAATCCGGGATAAGGAACAACAGAAAAATCGAATAATACTGAACTACTCGCATCGTCGATGGGTTAATCAAAAGCAGCGAGGAAAAGAAAGCGGCTATCATAAGCGCATTTACCGACATATTAAGCAACGGATTATCCGATAATGCTATCCTATCCCAAAATGCAAAGACATAAATTGCCATTGCAAGCAACAAAAACATAAACGTTCCGGCAGCGGCACCTTCATATTGCTGATAACTTTCGTATCCTACAATCGACTGCAGAAAACTCAATAATTGATTGCGGAAAACAAACGAACCTGCAATTGCAATTAAATATCCGAGAAGTTTTACCCGTGTAATCTTAATTCGGGACATCCAGTAAAACGGAATCAAGCAAATTACAGACGCATGGATTGTATAACCCACCGCCATAAGCAGTAAAAACGGTATTAGTTTTCGGCGTTTTATTAACTCCAAACCGCCCCAAACCACAATAGCGGTTGCAATTGTTTGCCTGTGTCCCGTTATTGCAAAAAACGAGTAGAATAATGTTGAATATACTATCCAAGAAACGCATGCATTTTTAGAATACTTATAAATGAAAAATGCCATCGGTACTGTGAAAACAACCGCAATAAATATCAGCCAAACCGTATAATACGGAGTGATGTCTCTGAAAAATTTTTCAATAATTGAAAATCCTATGTCCTTGTATCCAATATCGGGAAAGAGAAAGTATTTTTCAATAAATCTATTCCAAAGTATATTCCAAGACGTGCCTTCGGAGTTTAAAAAAGAAATCCTGTAGGCATCTGTATCGGCACCAATCGAATATGCTCGCAAGCCGGATAACAGTATCCAGTTAACAGCACCGACTGTACACGTCCACATTGCCCTTTTTCGTTCGAGTTGTTCTTCGCTTAAACCACACCTTATTGCCCCGGATGTTGGCAACATCCAAGCGAGAACAATTAAAAATATATTTAAAACATACCAAATCATTTTTTATCTCACCACATATAGCTTCATTCAAGCAATTTTTTATATGTGACCACCGTCTCATTAATTAAAGCCATTTTAGAAGAAAGGGTAGTAAACAATATTATCGCCTCGGATACTCTTCACTTGCCTTTATTAAGTATGGAGAGGAGTCATTTGAACTGATTTTTTTTGCCGGCACACCGCCTACAGTAATTCCCTCTTCAAGAATACTTTTCACAACAACCGCTCCTGCACCGATTACAACATTATCGGCAATCTCAACATCGCCGATGATTTTCGCCCCTGATGCAATATATACATTATTACCGATGCGAGGAACATTCGGTGACGTCGCGTTTGCACCTATAGTAACACCCTCATGAATCCTGCAATTATCACCGATTATGGCGTTTCCGTTAACAACGGTACAACCGTAATGTACTATGGCTAAGCCCGGTCCAAAAGAATTATATCCTATAGAAAATCCCAATTTTTGTCCTAATCTCAAGAATCTGAAATTATAAAACTTACTTAAAGCTTTTCCTATTAAATCATTTCTGCAATTTGCAAGATATGCACATTTTCTCATTAATATTTGATATTTCCATATAATATCAACTACAAGTCTTGGCTTTTTGTAGTTTTTATCCAAAGCAATACGGTCACATTCAAGATAATACAGCAAATCTTCTTTGGATTGAATCATTCTCTATTCCTCCGTAATTTTTTTATATACATTATAGTATTTTTCAATATTTTTTTTATCATCAAACATCTGATGGGAAAATTCTACGCATTTTTCACTATATTTCCCTTTGCCGTTTTCCTTTATGATGCGGATATTCCGTATTACAGCATCAATATCCCCATCGGGACAAATATATCCGCAACCTTCCCCAACCAATTCCGGAGAGGCTGTATTATTGAATACAACTACAGGCGTTCCGCAGCTAAGCGCTTCTGCTGTGACTAAGCCGAACGTTTCTTGTTTTGAAAGTGTAACAAAAACATCTGCTTGAGAGTACAATTCAGCAAGCTTTTCCCTGTTTTCTGTCCTTGGTATTAAACGTATTTGTTCAGGTAGTTCTATACTACATTTCCCTACTAATACAATCTCTTCGTCATGTTCCAATCTTTTGGCTATCTCAATGAAGCCGTAAATCCCTTTACTTTCACTCCAACTCTCTGACACACCCATAATAACGAACTTTTTATCATGCTCATTGTTTTTAATACTGTCTATGGGATGAAAAACGTCAAAGTCAACCCAATTATAAATATAATCAATTAGCTTTGCATTCTTCAAAATTGATTTTTCGGCTTCATTTGCAATCCATTTAGAAACACCTATTATTGCAAGATTGTCAATTATATCAAAGTATTTCTTTTTATCTGCTAATGCCTTTTTACTCGTATCAAAAAGTAAACTTCTGTTATACTGTTTCATTGCAGGGCATTTACCACAGGCATCTTGCCAACGGAAACATCCAATGTCTGTATAATACGCACAGTGCCCTGTAAAGAAAAAACAATCATGAAGGGTTACGCAAACGGCAATCTTATGCTTTGCCAAAAAGGATAAAATCATCCTGATATTAATGTTATTAGCATGCAAATTATGTATATGGACAGCATCCGGTGAGAAGTCGGAAATATAATCAATAATTTTCTTTGTCTGCCGTCTTGACCAATATCCTTGAAGTCCTGTTAGGCGAGATAATAACGCATGCAACTTTTGATCAAAGAGTGTGCCTATCTTAACAGCACCCTCTTCATCAGTTTGACCTGATGTATAGATAAATCTGCTCTCTGCATTATTTTCATTAGCTTTCTTATGTATCGCTAACGCAAGCCTTCCCGTACTTCCGTTAGGTACAGCATTAATCTGAAGAACTCTCATTTGCTATCCTTTCAAAATCCGTAAGGATTGTAGTAGAAATTCGTTGCTTGTTATGATTATTTGCACAACACCGTTTTGCTTTGTGGGCATAATCTAAAATGATTTTATTATCATTTTTTATTTTTTCCAATAGACTGTAAATTTCCGCCTTGTTGCTCACACACAAAGCCGCATCATTTTCTTTAAGATAAACTAAACCGCCCTGTTTTTCATCACAAACAGCCATAACGGCACATCCGCTTGAAAGACAGTCTACAATTTTGGTTGAAAAAGACATACGAACCGCCAGTCGGTTCTTTAAATCAAACGATTCCGTGTGCAACGCTATATCACTGTTATGGTAAATATTTTTAAGTTCCTCTTGCGAAACGGGAGAATGAACAAATGAGTTTACCCCGTCGTTTAACCCATATGCTTTTTTTGGCAATTCGTTAGCCGTATAAATATCCAGCCGGAAATTCACACCGTTTGCATTTATTTTTTTAATAGCATTGGCAACTTCCAAAAGTGTTTTCCAGCGGTTTAAATATATCCCGCCGGCATACACAAGCCGAATGGGATTACCGACGGTTTCTTTTGCGGGAATATCCCCATACGAAACCGACTTGAGCAGTATTTTCATATTTGCCCCGAAATCCCTTTCACATTGCTGTTTTTGGGTTTCGGTCATAGTATATACAAGCGAATAATAAGGGAAAGTTTTTCTTAACTGACGGCGTACCGCAAAACGGTTTATCCAGTAAAACGGGGATAAACTAAACTGTTTTAATGTATAGGAATCGTCCGAAATATAAGAAATCACTTTTTTGCCTGTAAGTTTTGCAATATAGCGTGTCAATCGTAACATAAAGGTATTACCGTAGCACGGCGCAAAAATTATATCAGGCGAAAAATCTTTTACAAAATCATTTAAACCTTTATTTTTCCAGTTTGAAAGGTTCCAAATAATGCTTTGTACGGTATAAAATACTCTTAACCTGTGACTGCGAAAAAAATGATAAAACTTTTTATTCGGTTTTTCCAGTTTGCTTTCTTGTTTTTGTTCGTCTTCTTCCAGTTCGAACGCTTTGCCTATGGGTTTGTGTTTCAAAAAATTATGTATGACCATTGAATCGGTCATTTGATAATACTTTTTACACAAATGATTATCGGGTATTCCGGGGTTGCAATATATTTGCGCTAATTCAAAATTTGTATCGCTGAACATATTGGATAAAACGTTTCCGCCGTTTGTTCCATCCTGCCATACTTCAGCAGAAATTATCAATACTTTCATAACAATCTCTCTATTTACGTCTTTTACAGGTTAAATAAATCTTTAGCAGACATAATGTCAGATTAAATCCTAAACACCTATACAGTTTAGATATTCTTTTTTGTTTTGGATTAAGATTATACTCGAAAAGGAATGAATAGTTTTTTGCAATATTCGTCAATTTCTTTTTGAGTTTAATACTTTTTAAACAACAAATATATGCGCATACAATCGAATATTGGTAAGAGACATAATTCAAAAAAACTTTTTGTGCCTCGTTATCTTTTTCCATTCCATCACAGTATTCACAAATAATATTTAGATACTGTTCGATGTGTTCGGATGTTACTATATTTGTAATTGAACCCGTACGACCCTGGCGATACATATAAAAATGGTAGTTTAAATACAAATATTTAGGCAATAAGCAACTCAGTCTGAAAATCCATTCAATATCTTCACTTTTTATGTTTTCCTTAAACTTAAGATTGTTTTCAAGCAGATATTTCCGTTCGAGCACTTTCGTGCATACACTACCAATAATAAGATCTTTTTTTATCAAAGTTATCAGTTCGCTTGTTGAACCCTCCTCATATTTCATTGAGGGAAACTGAAAATGGTCTTCCCTTTCCTTACCGTCCGGATAAACGAGAGTCGCTGCACATACAACTACTTGTACCCATGGGTTTTTACTGATCTCAGAGAATAGCGTTTGCAATACATTTGAATCTTTCCAATAATCATCGCCGTCTAAAAAGAGTAAATATTTCCCATTCGCCTTATCAATTCCGGCATTTCTTGCAGAAGATAACCCGCCGTTTTTCTTGTGTATGACAGATATTCTCGAATCTACCGCCGCATATGCATCGCATATTTCAGGGCACTTGTCCGGTGAGCCATCGTCCACAAGAATAATCTCAATATCTCGAAATGTCTGATTCACAACACTGTCAACACATTCCCTTAAATAGTTTTCAACCTTGTATACCGGTATTATTACACTAAAAAACGCCATGCTATTTTACTCCAACCCTTCATAAAACGACTGAAGAAACTCCACAGAATCCGGCAAATTATACCCCGCCTCAATCACACGCTGTGCTGACGATAAATCACGGGATCTGTCCGTTTCAATTATTGCTGCAGCCCACTCGTCCGCATCTTTTTCAAGAGAAAAAAATTCAAGCAATCCTGTAATATCGGTTTCTGTAGTAACCCTGTCTTTTGATGTGATACAATGCAAACCATTTGTTTGCGCCTCAATCAAAGTTATGCTGAGGCCCTCATACTTTGACGGCAGACAGAATACATCAAAAGCATTCATTACTTCGTTTACATTATTTATTGACCCTGTAAAAACTACTTTTTCTGTTAATCCAAGTGAGTTGACTTTCTCTGTAATATCTTTTTTTAAATGCCCGTTACCGTCACCGACGCAAACCAACTTTGAGTCAGGGATTCTCTTTTGTAACTCATAAAAAATATCAATCAAAAATGAATGATTTTTCTGATAGTCAATTCTTCCGACATGTCCCACTACAAACGAGTCATTTAAACCGTATTTTTCGCGAATTTTTTCTCTATCTTCTGATGAAAAACAATATTTTTCCACGTCTATTGCATTTGGAATGACCTGGAAATCCTTGTTTCCGAATAGCCATCTTCCTGCAGCCTCACTGCAAGCAAATCTAACACAGTTAAATGAAAGAAAAGTCTTTGCCAGTCTGTGTATTATTTTCTTTTCAGCGTTAGTATTATGTGAGTGGATAATTAAATGCTTTGCGCCGCCGCATCTTGCTGCCCGTAGGTCAAAATAACCTATCGCATTTCCGGTATGTCTATGGATAATTGAATAACCATTGGCTTTTACAATATTTTTTATATCCAAAAAGGTACGTAACGGTTTCTTGGTAAGTGAATGGGTATGATATACTTTTCCGCCAAGTTCATTTATTTCTTTGTCAAAATATCCTGGATTAGGTGATGTTATGAGGAAGTCAAACTGAACCTTCGTCCTGTCAATCATCCGATACCTGTCCATCACAAAATGTTCAATACCGCCGTTTCCCATTATATTAAACACATGAAGAACCCTAATCATTTTTTATTTCCTCCGGAAAATAAATGCCTGTTAACTCGGATTGAACATTTTGCTTACCGTACTTCATGATGTCGTCCTGTGCCTGTTCTTTTATTCTTTGTGCCGATTCGGTATCAAGCAACAATTCTAAGACTTTTTCCCCCATTTGATGGATATTGTCGCCGCAAATCAGATAGCCGTTTTTTCCGTCCTGTATCAATTCCCTATGACCACGATTATAAGTTGCTACAACCGGAGTACCCGACATCATAGCCTCAACAATATTTAATGGCAGTCCCTCACGCTTACTGCATGCAACACACACATCCGCAATATGTTGATAATCCTGAAGATTGGTAACATATCCAAGCAACTTCACGTTATTCTGCAATCTGAGTTCGACAATTAGATTTTCAAGGTTATCCTTCTCAGGTCCATTCCCCGCAATCAAAAGCATTGTATCCGGATATTGTTGAGCAACCTCGGTCATCATACGAATAGCCATTTGCTGATTTTTATTAGGGAGAAGTTCTCCTACACACAGTATCAGCCTTTGGTTTTCATAATATCCCATTTTTGAACGAAGCTCTCTCTTTTCATCCTCCGAAACAGGGTAATAACGATTTTCATCCACACCGACTCCATGTATTCGCTCTATTTGGCACTTAAATTTTTCATTTGCCAAATCATAATCTTCGTTAGTAATAGTAATCAACTTATCTGTATAATGATTTGCGAAAAATTTTTCAATAGGATAGAATACAATCCAATTCTTCTTTGGCGCACCCTTATAAAAATGAAATCCATGTGCTGTATAAATGACTTTTGTTCCGTTTTTCCTCGCATTTCTTGCTGCAAGACGAGTCACAATACCGCCCATAGGGGTATTGCAATGGATAATATCATAGTGACCGTCGTCGATGATTCTTTTTAATTGCTTATAAGCTCTTATATTATCAGTACTCTTCGGAGATCGAGCAAACGGAACATCATAAACCTTATCAACAAAATCAAGTTTTAATCCGTTTTTTTCTGCAAGGTTGTCCCTTGCGGCAACATGCACTTCACAATTATGCTCATGTAGCATTTCAACAAGTGGCTTATGAAATTGACAAATATGCGATTGAACTGTGGCAGTTAGTAATACTCTCATTACTGTAATCCTTTCTAAAAGGGCAATATGGAGTTTATTTCAAAAATAACATTTAAAAGGAACGCTCGCATACGTGTTTCTTTCAAATTTACAACACGGATGTTCATATCAAACAAATCTTTATTCAGATATTTTTTCATATCCAAATGATGTTGATCTGAAATGCGTTTTTCCAGCGGAACACGGAACATAAGGTCAAAAAATCTTCGGTTATTGTAAATGAAAGTAATATCAAAACAGTACTTCATCTCCGTAATGTTCAAGCCGCCCCAACTTCCCCATGTTACTTCGTTATAATGCATATCAGCAGGTGGGTATGCAGAAGGAATTTTATCATACTCAAAATCAATAATATAATTTGCAAATAACTTATCAATTTTATGTGCCAACGAACGGTTGCAAATGAAAATCTTATATAAGTTTCGGAACAGTTTAGGTGAAAGCTTCGGAAAGGATTTTCTTCCGTAGTGCTTATACCAATAGGCGCGAATCGTCTCCGAAACCCACGATTTTACCTCCACATCACATTCCGTATTATCGCGCAGATAAAATTTCTTTCTTGCTTCATTATCATAAAGTTCAGCAACATATCCGTTATTATGCCTAAAGAGTTCTCTGCGTTCTTCAAAATCTTTAAGTTCATCATTTTGCGAAGGAATCTGATATTCGTGATGTTTCAGACCGAATTTTTCCGAAATTTGCTTTGCCGCAGCAGCATCGGGTATTTCTTTTTCGGCAGAAATATAACTGAATGTTTCAAATTTGTTATAATTTCCGTTAGCGGAAGCAAAGGTTGTATTGCTGTCAATACCGCCCGTTAAAGAAATCCACGGATGTTTCCACTTATGCGAAACTAATGTCATATTATTTTTTAAAATTTCTGCCGCTGCTTCAATTACCTTTTGATATTCATCTTCATTAGTTGCCGCCGAAAGTTCACGCAACGGCCAATACCGCTTATGAGTGATATTGCCGTTACCGTATGTATACATTATGCTCGGAACAATACGCCGTAACTTTGAAAACGGTGTTAAATCCGCCGGCAGATAAGGTCCCATTACACGTCCGTACCATTTGTAATTAACCAATTCTTTCACAAAAGAATCCATTTCCAGACCGCATAAGTCCCCTATTAGTTGAGCATGGGAAGAAAGATAAAAAACTCCGTTTACAACCCCGCTGCACGCCGACTGCATTCCGGACGGATCAACAAGATAACGGAGTTCGCCGTCTATTAAGTCGCCGTATACAAAAACGCCGGTAAGGTTATTTATTTGTTCTATATAATCATCTGTACCGTATGAGAGTGAATTATACGCTTGAGAATTTTATCTTCCTCATATTCCATACTAAACGGATTATATGCGTGTCCCAAAATAAAAAAACAGTTTCCGTTTTCATCTTCATAGATATGCATTCCGGTTAAATTATGAGCCATAAAGCAGTAGTTACCGTGTTTTTCGATTTTCCAATTTCCGTAAAACGGGAAACCGTTTAAATCGGTTTGCTCCTTATCCGTAATCAGAAATCCGCGAATAAACAAATCATTTTTTAAATAAGGTTTGCTTTCCAGTATTGTTTTTATATCTTTCACTGCCATAATCAATTTCCCCATCAATATTTATTTAAATTTTTTAATATTAAATTATATAGTCGCACTTGATTCCCATCTCCAACAAAACTGTTATGCGGGGTAATAATTACATTTTCCATATTCCAAATAGGACTGTTTTCGTCAAGCGGTTCTTCTTCAAAAACATCAAGCACTGCACCGCCGATTTTAGGCAGAACTTCAATCATAGCCGCCGTATCAACTACCGCACCGCGCGCAATATTAACAATTACTGCGCTATCCTTCAAAACAGAGAACCGAACTTCGTTCATTAAGTGCTTGGTCTTATCTGTCAAAGGTAATGTGAGTATAATCACATCTGCTTTAGTAAGCTCCGTATCCAATTCCGAAAGGCTTACTATTTTTTCGTAGTATTCATCTTTTCTCGGAACTAAGTCGACACCTGTCAATTTACAACCGAATGCCCGAAATCGTTTAGCACATTCTGTACCGACGCTGCCGCAGCCGACGACACATACATTTTTTCCATAAAGCTCCAGCAATCCACGGTGTTTTTCCCATTTATGTTGCTTTTGGTTCCCGCCGAAAAAACGCATCCGCTTATACAATTGGAGAACGCCGGTTATTGCAAATTCTGCCATGGGAATACTGTAAACACCACGTGCGTTATGTATTTCAATTCCGTGCGCTTTTACATAGTCCATAGGGACACGGTCAAACCCTGCGCTTGTAAGCTGAATATAGCGTAGCGATGTAAACTGTTCTATCGGGTGACTCAAAAAAATGCCGTTCCCGATAATGCCTTCAACCCAACCGGCTTCACATGGTAACGGTGACTTTTCCTGCTGCATAAAAACCACATTGTGACCACGCTCACGCAACATATTCAATTCATTTTCCGTACAATCAAATGCTCCGGTCACAAGTAGGTTCATTTTCACCCCTCATACGATAATCGTTTTAACTGCTTTCTCTAATTCAATTTTATTGTTGATAAAATAACCGATATGCCTCTCACATTCCGCTTCAAATTCTCGTATTTCCCTCATGCCGTTTACGAAGGTTGAGCTGATAACACCCATATGGTTTATCTTATTTACATTACAAAAACTACGGGATAATATGGCGCATGTTGAGCCGAGTCGGTAATGCTCTTTTATAATCATCTCAGCGGGAACCATTCCTTGTCCGAGCGAAGCAATTCCACCAAAGCCGTACGGTATATTCTTCTCTCGTATTTTCGTACACAGCCGTTCAACCGTTCCATCGGTTAACAGTTCAAACATGAACTTCTTTCCGTACCCCAAACTCAGGTCATTGAGCCCGATATGGATCGAGTCTATTCCGCCAAGACGCAATATTTCGTTCAGAATTTCCACAGACTCGGGCGTTTCAAGCAACAACATTGTCTTTGCGCGTCCGTTCACGGCTGAAAGAAATCGTTTTACCTCATCCACTGTTCTGAAAAACGGAAGCATAACTATATCGGCGCCGTTTTCAATCGCCGTGCCGATTTCTTCTTCCGAAGAAACATATTCGTCCGTCGCATCATGAATAGGATTTACACGCACAAGCAATTCCGCAGTTGTAATAGCGTCGGAAATCACTTTGACGTCATCAAGTGTGTGGCGCGACTGAACGGTGTCCATGCCACCCTGACGCTCTGCCTTTCCAATATATTCAAGGTCAACAAAAATCCTATCCACACCAGCCGTCTCAGCAATTTGTGCAATTTCCGGGCGGTTGGTTATGTACATAAGCTTTAACGCCATTATTTATTTACCTTCTCTTTCTCTTCAGCTGTATCGGGATTTACAACCGTTGCCCCCGTATTTTCGTTGTATGCATTCGAAATTACTTTCCAAACAGTGAGCCACATTATCTTCAAATCCAGCCATAAAGATACGTGGTCAACATACCAAACATTCAGTTCTATTCGGCGATGCCACTCAACCTCTTTACGACCGTTCACCTGCGCCCAGCCTGTAATACCGGGGCGAACATCGAACATCCTGCGCTGTTCGTCTGTATACTCCTCAATCGGCCAAGGATGATATGTAAGGGGCGGGCGCGGTCCGACAAAGCTCATGGTTCCGACAAGGATATTAAAGAACTGAGGAATTTCGTCCAAACTCGTTTTGCGCAAAATATTTCCGACGCGGGTGACACGAGGATCTCCTTTGCCCGAATACACTCCCGAGCCGTTTTGCTCAGCCCCTACACACATTGACCTGAATTTCCAAATCTCATAAACCTTACCCTTGTATCCGATTCGTTTCTGTTTAAAAAGAACCGGTCCGGGGGAATCAAGCTTTATTGCAATGGCAATGATAATCATTGGAATCGCACAAATTATCAGGCCGATCAATGACAGAATGATATCGAATAATCTCTTGAAGAAATGCTTATACATAGTTTACCTCACATAAAATCATCAAAGTCATAAAGTGTACCATCAGTCGGTACGTATACTCATTTCACTAACGGTATTTTTCATTTATTAAAATTGGTTTTTAAAGGATTTCCCGAACAGGAGAGCAAGCGAACCTTTTTCACGTTGTATCACACAACTTAACGCAATTCTTCCGTGCGGTCAGATGGACAGCAGTCATCTTCACTGCTTTTCGGAGCATAGCAACGGCTGACTTGAACGCTTCCCTGTTGCCGTTCTGCGCGCAACGAGGTTCATTTAATCGAGCGACACTTCCTAAAGTCAAAGTTCATTCAAACTGTTCTCTTTTCTGTGCAAGCGCTCCGCTTTCGCAAGAAATCAGCACGGTTCAGAATGTGGCGAAGATTAGCACCATCAAACGGGGAAGATGACACATACACCCCCCGTTTGACTGTGGCCTACCCGAACGGATTCGAACCGTTGACCTTCAGAGTCGGAGTCTGACGCGCTATCCAGCTGTGCCACGGGTAGATATGTACCGTGAGGTGAAGATAATCAAAGGCATTTTTGCGCAAATCACCCACGGTAACCGATGTCAATTGTGTAAAAAAGCACCTTGAAGTATATTCTATCACAAAACGAGCCGATTGTAAAGTAAAAATATCTTTTTTCTTTTAGAAAATATATAATAATTTGAAAAGTTTTAAAAAAATTTACAATATCGAGTCCCGTCGACATTTTTAGTAAAAAACCAAAGATCCGGCTAAGGTCAAAAGCCTTACCGTCGGCGGAAGCCCCCAAGACCCGAGTCGATACGGCAAGGCAGATGCGCGGCAGGACGCGAGCATTTCCCAAATCCCCAATAACGAAAAAATCAGGACAAACCGACCGATCATCGGTCGGTTTGTCCTGATGGGGTTTACCAGGTACGGGACTTCATCTCTTTGAACTGCGCAACGGTGGGAACGTGAGAGTTCAGACCGCCGTCCACGTTGACGATCTGTCCTGTGACATAAGTGCTTTCATCGGATGCGAGATATACGCACATATGTCCGATGTCCTCGGGACAACCGTAACGGTTGACCATGATGTTGCTCAAGAAAATGTCCTTGAGAACCTGAGGAACATATGCCTCGTTCTGAGGTGTCACGATAAGACCGGGACGGACACAGTTGCAACGGATATTCTTCTTGCCACATTGCAGAGCGGTGTACTCGGTCAACTTATCAACGCCAGCCTTTGCGCATGCATATGCGGTGGAGCCGAGGTCACCCGAGCAGGATGCCATGGAGCCTATGTTGATAATGGAGCCGCCGCCGTTTTTCTCCATGTAAGGAAGAACGCACTTGGTGGCATAGAAGGTACCCCTGATATCGCTCTGGAAAATTGCGTCCCACATTTCCAAAGTCAGCTCTTCTACACTGCCGTCTTTAAGCGCAACGTTTGCGGCGTTGTTGACCAGAATGTCAATCTTGCCGTACTTTGCCTCAGTGTCAGCAAAAAGCTGCTCGATGCTCTCGATGGCGGTGATGTCCATGAAATGATAGCTTGCTTCTCCGCCTGCCTTCACGATCTCATCTACGACCGCCTGTCCCTTTTCCTGTCTGCGTCCGCAGATGACGACCTTTGCGCCCTCAGCCGCATACAATTTTGCGATGCCGATTCCGATACCGCTCGTGGAGCCGGTAACGATGGCAACCTTGTCTTTTAATCTTTCCATAATTCAACCTCCTGAATCATTCTTGATTTGTAATTTTTGATATCATGTTTTTAGTGTCATTTCCGGAAACGGCTGATTCCGGAAATCGTATGGATTACTTTGGTATAGACTACGTTATATTATAGCATATCTTTTGAAAAATAGCAAGATTTTTAAAAAATTTTTTTATAAGCGCTCTGCATATTTAAGAGGATATGTCCGGATTTGTATAAAAATATGATATTCATTGAATTTTTATTGATAAATCGGGGCATATCTATTTACAACGAAGAAATTTTTTTGAAAAAGTTAAAATTAGGTATTGACAACGGCAAGGATTTCTGCTATAATACAGAACGTTGAAAATATTGGGGCATCGCCAAGCGGTAAGGCAACGGACTCTGACTCCGTCATTACCGGGGTTCGAATCCCTGTGCCCCAGCCAAAAACATCAGAGAGGACGCTCGCGTCCTCTCTGATGTTTTAGCCTGACCTCACGATTCTGAACCCCCTCCGAATTGCCTGCAATTCGGATTAATTTGCGCTCAAAACCCTTAGACCGAGGTTATGCCTCGGCGCAAATGTGGGTTCTGAATCCCTGTGCCTCTAACCGTTTTAGTTCGAGCCTCACAATTTCTTCGAAGTTGATGATATACACGGCTTCACCGTGATGGGGATGCGTAAGGCTAAAATCACTTTACAAACTAAAAATTTTTATAAAATACACAGCGTGAAGTCGAACTTTATCAAAGCCAACTTACTGTGAACCGGATATAATAATTCCGGCAAGAAAGGAAAAGGAGAAAGCAAATGAATAGTGGAAACTTCTTGTCTGATGTATTGGAAACCTCCGCAGAAAAAGAGGAATCAGACCTGCCGCACAAAGAATTTGTTATGCGTACAGGTAAACTGTTAAAGATTTTATTGACAATTGCGGTAATTGCATCCTTTGGGATTGGCTTACCGATGTTTTTTCTGTTAGACCGTGGTATTGCGTTATTGTTGTTGATTCCGGGGGGCTGCGGCGCTTTGGTACTCCCTTCTCTGCTATCATATCGTTGTAAAGTTGATAAAATTTCCATAAAGGAAGAATATTGGGTTCTTTTCATTAAAGTCGAAAAGGAAGTTCTTTGGGATGATATTAAATTCAAGAAAGTCACAATCGGGAATAATAAATCTATTAAGCTTTACGACGAAAACAAGAAAAAATTATTGTCATTTGACGGTGCAACCGTTGGATTTAATAGAATTGTCAAAATGGCAAATCGAAGCACAATACAAAAGTTGAAATAATGCAACTTCCAAACACACAAACTATTTGAAAAACTCCTGTTTACAAAAAACCGCCGTCGGCAAAATCGTGTTTCCGACGGCGGTTTTTTCGGTTCTATAGTAGTATGTTAATTGATTTCCTCCTTGAGAGTTTCCACGATGGAATCATCCTTTAACTTTGACACGGCATAAAGCATTGTTGCACCGATAATTGCACACACGACAAGTATTACTCCGATATAAAGCGGTATATCGATCTCAAAGGGTATTGCACTTTGACCGACCGATTTATTCATGATGTAACTTATCCCTATACTCAAAAGCAAGCTTACAGGCAGAGCCCTTAATGCATAGAATACGCTTTCAAGACTAATGATTTTCCGAAAACCTTTCGGCGTGACTCCAACGGACTTAAGCATTGCAAATTCTTTCTTACGCATAGCAATTCCGGTAGAGATTGTATTTATTATATTCGCTGTTGTAATTAGGGTAATGAGTACTATAAAACCGTAAATAAACACCTGCATAATAAAGGTAAATGCATTCATAGACTGCATACTTTCTACATAATCGCTGACGAAGATATACCCATAGTTGTTTTCATCCATAAGACTTTGAATTTTTTCGGTAACCTCGGCGTGCCAATTCGTTTCAATTCCCAAAAGATATACGCTATCATTTCTTTCGGTTTCATTTTTAAACACATTATAATACTGTGTTACCGGAATATACAAAGATATTGCTTTTTCGGGATTTAAGGTGCAGGCATAAAACTTGGAATCATAATTTACAAAATCTTCTATTTCGATTTTAGAACTATCTAGAGCACTGATTGTAAATTCTGTGCCGAGTATTTTCTCGTTAAACACCTTTGATGAATTTTCTTTGTGTGCAATATTATTCATGAGTAACGCCTTTGCACCGTCACCGTAGTATTTTGAACTGTCAATGGCGTTATTTTTGCAAAGTGTATTAAAGTCCTCGTCATCAATAATATTTACATAAAGTTGTGCTTTTGAACTAAAAAGGTTTTTATACGTAGATGTAAGGTAATCCGTATTAACAATAGGGTGATTTTCTTTGTCCTTACTCAATTCATTTAGTTTTTCATAGAAAAATAAAATGGAATAACTGTCATCTATCTCTGATATATTTTCAAGGTCTTTTTTAAAATCGTCCTTATGTGCATAATCTACCGATACCTGAATTTGGTATGGCATTTGGCTTTCCATTTCAATACTCATTGAAAAGAGTGAGCAAAAATAATTACAGCTTAAAAATAAAATAACCGAAAGCGCGATAGAAACGGTTATAACCTTTGATTTTCTGCCGTTTCGTTTCAAATTTTTGTTTGCAAGCTCCCCTTCATAGCCGAATACCTTTCTGATAAGCTTTGATGATTTCAGTTTTTTAGCTTTAACCTTAATTTCATCCCTCTGTCTGATTGCGTCTATAGGTGTGATTTTTGACGCTTTGCGGGACGGAATAAACAGTGAAATAAAAATAGTAATTACGCTGAAAACAACAATACCTATAATCGCCCATAGCGGAACTACTACGTCCATTTGCATATTGGAGTCACTCACCCCATTAAGCATACCTGACTGTATAATTTTACTGCCTACTGCTTTGAGCGTAACACCGATTCCCAAAATACCCGCAAGAATACCCGTAGGAATACCGACAGCCCCTAAAATTGCTCCCTCAAAATAGACTGACAGTTTTTTCTGCACTTTGGTAGCACCCACCGACGCAAGCATTCCGAGATATCTTACACGCTCGGAAAGTGACATCGCAAAAGCATTATAAATAAGTGCAACCGAGGCGATAATTATTATCACAAGCACGATCATCATCATAGGAAGCAGATCCATCAATATGCTGTCCTTGTCGAAGGAAAACGCGGTTTGAAGATATCTTTCATTTATGGAATATTCCGAAATTCCGTTTTCCCTGATGATATCCCTTACCGTGTCAAGGGATCTATAGTTTACATTTTTGAGTTCAATATATGCCTGTACCGTCTCGCCTGCCTGCGGAATTAATTTGTCCCTGTCAAAGCCCTGAACGATAGAAAATCCATCGGTGGCAGGATTGTCATGCAGAATAGCCGTGATCTTAAATTCCTTTTTGTCGGTACATTCAAACAACTCGTCGCCAAAATAGCTGCCTGAAAGAATTACAACCTTCTCACCGCTCTCTTCGTCGAAGAAATAACGGTATCCCGTAGGGATCGTGACGGTATCCCCGATTTTCCAATCAAGCTTATTCTTATCAATAAGACTCTGTTCCACTGCAATTTCATGTTCATTTTGAGGAATTACGCCGTCATAATTTCCCGTGATCATCTGCTCAAGATTTACCTTGTCACCGGTATAAATGCTGCCTGTTCCCGTTCGGTCGGTGGTTCTGTTATCAAGACGGAATTGCAGTGTATTTTCTGCCCGGCGTAAGCCAACCCTTTCAATGCGGTCATCTTTTGTGAGTTTTTCAAGCTGTGATTCATTAACCGTCAAAACAGCGTGTTGATGACCTTTTGTCAAAAGCTGAATCTCACCAAACAGGTTCATCAGAGAAGCCACGGCAACAAAAACCGCCGTGATCATTGCAACCGAAACGCAAATTCCGAGAGTTGTAACGACCGTTCTGCTCTTGTTTTCTTTCAAATGCCGAAGAGTCAATCTGTTTACGATCTTCATTTGAGACGCACCTCATCTCTCGTGATCTTTCCGTCTTCAATCGAGATGATCCTGTCGGCTGAGAGCGCAATTTTTTCATCGTGTGTGATTATGATGACCGTTTGATTTAATTCTTTGTTGAATTGTCTTAAAAGAGAAACGATCTCCTTGCTGTTTTCACTGTCAAGATTGCCCGTCGGTTCGTCTGCAAGCATAAGTGCCGGATTATTTATGAGTGCTCTGCCAATGGATACTCTCTGCTGTTGACCGCCCGAAAGCTGATTCGGCAGATGCGTCAGCCTATTTGAAAGACCGAGTCTGTTTACAAGCGACTCGATCTGCTTCTTGTCCGGCTTTCTTCCGTCAAGAAGGAGCGGCAGCGTCAGATTTTCTTCTACGGTCAATATAGGGATTAAATTGTAAAACTGATATACAAGCCCGATCTGCCTGCGCCTGAAAATGGCAAGTGCGGTCTCATTGAGCTTTGAGATATCTACACCGCCGATAATCACACTTCCTGACGTTGCCGTGTCCACTCCTCCGAGAATATGCAGAAGCGTCGACTTTCCCGAGCCGGAAGGACCGATAATTGCAACAAATTCACCCTGTTCCACCGAGAAAGACACATCATCAAGAGCCTTTACCATCGTGTCTCCCTTGCCATAAGTTTTTGATAAATGATTTACTTCAAGAATTTTCATATGTTTATCTCCTTTCATGACTTCATCATATCAAATCAAACTTACAGCTCGGTGACTTTTTTATTACAATTTTGTCACAGTTAAACAATTGCCTTATAAAACCTGATCTCAAACCTCGTACCCTTCGATTCCTCGCTTGAAACCTCTATTGAGGCATTCTCTTTTTCAAAAATCGCCTTTGAAAGAGCCAAGCCTATGCCCACACTGTCGCTTGAAGCGTTCTTTCCGTGGTAAAAGCGTTCAAAAATATGGGGCAGGTCCTCTTTGGCAATTCCGCATCCGTTATCGCTAATAAAAACACTGTCATATATGGTCGTTGATTGGGTATAGATCTCAAGCCTACCGCCCTTATCCGTGTGTTCAATGCAGTTCTTTATAATGTTGCCAAACGCCTCCGAGGTCCAGCCCTCGTCTCCGCACACGGTAAAATCATTTGCTTGGTTTTTGAGCGTGATTTCTTTTAGATCCATGGTGATAAGAAAGGGTTTTATGCTTTGGTTTATTGCGGAGCAAACGGAAAAGTCCTCTTTTTTAAACTCCGCTGTGCCTGCGTCAAGCTTTGAAAGCTTCAAAAGGTTTGTAATCAGCCACTTCATTTTTTCAAGCTGGTTTTCCATAATGCCCAAAAACTCTTGCTGCTTTTCAGGCACGGTATTCTCCCTCAACAGATCCGACATTACCATCATGGATGTAAGGGGCGTTTTTAATTGGTGGGAAATATCCGCAAGAGCATCCGCAAGATATAGCTTGTCTTTTTTCAGCATATCGTTTTGTGAGCGAAGAAGGATGATCACCTTATAGAGATTGTTTTTGAGAATCGACAATTCACCCTCCGTGTTGTCCGCTATATCAAGGTCGTATTGACCTGCACAAACAAGGGATAAATAATTATTTAATTCGGAAAGCCTATCATACCGTTTCTTTGTGACATAGAGGAAAATTCCCGTAAGTGCCAAGCCCAAACTCAAGCAGACTATGGCACAGATCGGGCTTATAAACAAGCATATTACAGCGGAAACAACCGAAAAAACAATACCTGCAACAGCGATTAGTTTCATGTCTTTATTTATCATTTTCAATCATATATCCCAAGCCCCTGACTGTTTTGATATATTCGGGGGCTGTCGGATCCTCCTCAATTTTATCTCTGAGCCTTTTAATATAAACGGTCAGAGTGTTGTCCTCCACAAAATCACCGTCAACATCCCATATATACTCCAAAAGCCGGTTACGGGAAAGCACATTGCCTCGGTTATTCAGAAGTATCAGCAAAAGCCTATATTCCATGGCAGTTAATATAACCTCTTTACCGCCTATGTACACCTTCGCTTCATTTGTATTTACGGTCATATTCTTTATTTTAAAAATGCCGTCCGCAGTGTCCTTGTGATACCGCCTCAAAACACTTTTAATTCTCACAAGCAGCTCTTTCACGCGAAAGGGCTTTGCAATATAGTCGTCTGCTCCGAGATCAAACCCCATAACAACGTTTATCTCATCGTCATAGGCGGTCAGAAAAATAACCGGCAGATCACCTTTTTCTTTAATCTTTTTGCACACGTCATAGCCGTTTCCGTCGGGCAGAGTCAGATCGAGAATATAGATGGAAAAATCGTTTTCCAAAATCGTTTTGATCCCTTCTTTGACTGTTTTCGCAAGCGTTACCCTGTACCCCTCGTTTTCAAGAGAATAAGTAAGTCCTATGCCGATCGCATCATCATCTTCCAAAAGAAATATGTTCATAACTTCACCTCACAAATATCTTTCTTTCGTTGATACTATTATAGCATATTTTTCCTATTTTTCAATAGAAAACAGTACAGACCGCCGACAAAAGCCCATCTCTGCCCAAGATGGACTCCTTGTCGGCGGTCTGTGAGAGAAACATTGTTCCTCAATATTATTTGACGGGTTTATGAGAGTATCCGGGTGCGTGGAAAGTCACATCAATCTTTGCGATTCTCAAGATACTTGCAAACCTCTCCGACGGTCACAAACTTTACGGGTTCCGTAAATCTGAATCCGAAGGCAGCCTCGATCTCCATTGCAAACAGCATTATTGAAAGGGAATCCAGCCCCAGATCGTCAACGAGCTTTGTGTCTTCGGTGATGCTTTGCATATCAATGTCCTTGTTTACTTTAGAAAGAATTTCTTTAAGTTGGTCAATCATAATTTTTCCTCACGATTTCAATTCAATTTTTTAATATAGGAGCGGCGGCGCTTGTGTTGCTCGCTGTCAAAATATTTCCATTGAGAAATGACCTGTGTATTGGTTTCAAGATTGAGATTGGTCTCAAAATATTCCACGTCGCCCTCTTCAAGATATTGTATCATCTTGTCTATCATGACGGCGGTAATTCCCGACGACTGATATTCCGGCAATATGCCGATAAGGGCAAGGTCAACCGTTTTCGGGTTTTTCACGGCACCGAGGAGCTTGCATACGGCACTCGGCGTAAGTCTTCCGCCGCTTTTCTGCACAGACGTACCGATACCGGGAATACAAAAGGCGAAGGAGACGACCTTCTCGTTTTCGTCACAGATAACGATAAGATATTTTTTATTTATGATAAGCATAAATTGGTCGACCAGCTGTGCCTTCATTTTTTCGGTGAACGGGACGGTGCCGTACAGATGACTGTAACAGCGGTCAAGGCAGTCAAATATGCCGTCCTTGTATTTATCTATGTATTCCTTTTTTGATAATTTTTCGGAATCGACTACGTGAAGCCTGTTGAGTTCAAGCGCTCTCTCCGCAACGCGGGAAAGCATGATATTTTTTTCTTTTGGCGCGCGCAGACGGAATTCCAGCCAATCCACCTCTTTTGTGTATCCGCAGTTTTCGATAAGCGCACCGTAGTAATCGTAGTTGTACTGTTCTTCAAAGGTTGAGAGCTTGTCAAAGCCTTCGATCAGAAGTCCCTCGCGTTCAAGGTCGCTGTAACCGAGAGGTCCGCACACGGTGTCAAGCCCTTTGGAAATCCCCCATTTTTCGACGGCATCGAAAAGCGCATTTGCCACTTTTTGGTCGTTTACGGCATCAAATCTTGAAAAACGCAGACGCTTTTCACCGTGAAGGTCGTTAAACTGATGCTGAATTATTCCCTGAATTCGTCCGACCGTCTTCCCATCCCTTTGCGCCAGGAAAAACACGGACTCGCAGGTGTCGGCATATGCGTTTTTGTCGGTAAATATCTTCATTTCGTCGCTGAACAAGGGCGGTACGAAGTAGGGCGAATCCTTGTAAAGTCTCAAAGGAAATCTCACAAACTCACGTCTTTGAGACATCGTGCTGACTTCTGATATTTTTAAACTGTCGGTCATTATTCCTCATCCTCCAACGGCTCATCCTCGCGGCGCAAGAATGCAAGTCCGTATCCCGCAAGCCAAGGCCCGTTGTGACAGCCGCTAACGGGAGACATGATAACGTCCTCGTGATTCGTCTCTATTCCGTAGTTCTTTTCGATTTCGGTAAGCTCTTTGAGAAGAGAAGGTCCCGTATATACGTGCCAGAGCAGATAATCCTCGGGAGAGCGGTCGCCGATGATCTCCTTGAGTATCTCGCAGGTGCGGATGAGCGCCTTTTTGGGAGTACGCACGCTTTGAAGTGCGCACAGCTCGCCCTCATGTGTGAAGTGTACCACGGGACAGATGCTCAGCATCTTGCCCATAAGTGCCTTGCCTCCCTTGAGTCTTCCGTTGTAAATAAGATAGTCAAGCCTTCCGTCAACTCCCAAAAATTCCTGACGCTTCATCATCCAGTGAATTTCCTTCACTATGGTTTCCGTCGGGATACCCTGCTCTATCATTTGCGCGGCGCGGATGGCGAGGAAGCCTTCACCGAAGCACGTGGTCTTTGAGTCTATTGCGACGACCTTCAGTCTGCCTTCGAATTCCTTTGCGATCTGACAGATGAAATTGTAGGTGCCTCCGAGATACGAGCTCAGCGCAATCACGATAACCTCCTCACAGCCATCGGCGCAGGCTTTTTCAAATGCGCGGACTACCTCATCGCGCGGCGGAAACGCTGTTGACGGAAGGTTGTTTTTGGGGTCCTGCAGAGTCTCCAGCTTGCTGTAAAATTCCACGGGATCGAGGTCGACACCCTCAATATACTCTTTTCCTTCAAAATTTACGATAAGGTGAATGATGTCGATATCATACTTTTTGTATCTCTCGGGCGCATATTCAATACAACCCGTAGACGTGCAAATTACTCTTCTCTTTTTTTCCATGAATTCATACCTTCCTTCTTATGTCCGCTCCGCGGAAAATATCGTTGTTTTTTGCCATATTGAGCAATATGGACGAAACACTTACAATCGACTCGGAGTTGGCACTTCCGTGCGCCTTAATAATTGGCTTGCCGACACCGAGTATTATGCCTCCGCCCAGAGAATTGAAATCGTATATCCCCAGAAGATGCGAAACGAGCTTCATCATCTCGGGGTTATTGTTTGCCTTGGCGTATTTGACAATGTCGGTAATTATCCGTCTTGCGATGCCCTCAGAGTTTTTAAGCACCTGATTTCCGGCAAAGCCGTCCGCCACAAGCACGTCACAGTCGCCCGAGAGGGCGTTTGTTCCCTCGATATTGCCGACGAAATTGATACCGTCTTCATTTTTGAGCAGTGCATGAGTTTCCTTGACGAGCTTGTTTCCCTTCGTCTCCTCCGCGCCGTTTGAAAGAAGCCCGACTCTGGGAGCTTCTATCCCGTAATATTCCCTCATGAAATCCGAGCCCATGTGAGCAAATGCTACAAGCTGCGCCGGGACACAGTCAATGTTTGCCCCTGCGTCAACAAGGCAGGTAAATCCGCCTGCCTCCGCAGGCAGGATGGCGGCAAGAGCAGGTCTTGTGAGATTTTTTGCCGGGACGTATCGCAGTGAGCCTGCGAGAAGTGCACCCGTGCTTGACGCGTTGATAAGTCCGACAAGGTCATCTCTCTCTGCAAGCGCGGTAAGCGCTCTTACCATAGATGAGTCTGTTTTTTGGAATATTGCCTCCATCGGATGGTCGTAGTTTGTTATGACCTCTGTTGTGTGAACGACCTCCGCTCTTTCGGGGGGACAGTTTAGTTCGGATAGCTTTTTGTTTATTATCTCGCTGTCTCCGAAAAGTACGACCTGCAGCTCGGGATGCTTTATAAGAGCCTTTACCGCTCCTTCGACAATGACCTCGGGGCCTTTGTCACTTCCCATGGTATCAATGGCGATCTTATATGAATTCTGATTCATTCTGATGTAATTCCTTTCCTCGGTTGATGTGTCCCACGGTTTATTCCGCGGCGATGAGATATCTGTAAATCGCCTGTCCGCCGATAAATACTTCAACGGAAAGATTGTCAAATTTTTCCTCGATCGCCTCCGTTACCTCTGCACGCTCTTCATCGGTTACGTCACATCCGACAAACAGCGTGAGAATTTCCTTGTCCTCGATATCGGGGATTCGGCTTATCATATCGCACAGGGCTTGAATGTCTGTCGCACCTGAGGATACGATCTCGCCCTCAAGAATACCTATCGAGTCACCCTCCTTGACATGTACGCCGCCTATGACAGCATCCCGTATGGCGGTCGATAATTCTCCCGAGACGACCGAATCTTTGGCGCAGGACATATCCGATAACTGTTCTTCAAGGTCAGTCACTGCCGGATTGAATACCGAAAGAGCGGAGTAACCCTGAACAACTGTTTTTGTGGGAATGACTTTTACATTTCCCTTCTCCCAGAGCTTTGCCGCCTGAAGAGCGGTGAGCAGAATATTTCCGTTGTTCGGCAGAACGATTATGCAGTCGGCATCAATGTTTTCAAATGCGTTGAGAAAATCCTCAGCCGAGGGGTTGCTTGTCTGACCACCGTCAATGACCGCGTCCGCGCCGAGTTCTTCAAAAAGAGACTTCATCCCATCTCCGTTTGCCACGCTCACCACGCCGTACATTTTGTGGATCTTTTTCTTGACATTTGAAACGGAATTTTCTTCTTTTTTTATTTTCTCGGAGTGCTGCAAACACATATTTTCTATTTTTATATTCAGAAATTCACCGTATTTCTGGCACATATCGAGAATTATACCGGGAGTCATCGTGTGCGCGTGGAGCTTTAAGATATCCCCGTTACGGGTTAATACAATGGAATTGCAGTCCTTCTCCTCAAGAGCGCGCGAAAAACTCTCCTTATCGAAATTTTCCGGGTCACCCTTGCTTCTTTGAAGCCTTACAAGACATTCGGTGCAATAACCCCATTCGAGCTGAGTATCGGTCGTGAAAAGGTCGTAGTTGACAGGAGCGGTCTCTTCCGCGACTTCGCTTACGTATGCCGCAGTATCGGACGCTTTCCCGGTGAGAGCCTCGTACATTCCCTGTGCGATACTCAGATATCCCGCGCCGCCGCTGTCAACGACATCCGCCTCGGCTAAAGCGGGGAGAATTTCCTTGGTCCTCTCAAGAGACCGCCTGGCTTCCTCAATGTTGAGGCTTAAAAGCTGCTCCAGAGTTGTGCTGTCGTCTGTCCTGTCCATGGCGTATTGAGCGCTTTCACGGAATACCGTCAGAATGGTGCCTTCAACGGGATTTGCGACTGCGGCGTAGGCTTGCTCAACGCCTGCCAAAGACGCTGCGGCAAAATCCTTGGCAGTAGCGGTCTCCCTTCCCGAAAGCGCACTGCTGAATCCGTCAAAATACTGAGAAAGAATAACGCCCGAGTTTCCTCTTGCACCGAGAAGAGAACCTTTTGCAAAATTCGATACTACGGTATCAACCGTAACGTCATATTCGTCCGGAATTTTAGAAATACCGCTTTCGATGGTTTTCGTCATATTTGTTCCCGTATCGCCGTCGGGTACGGGAAATACGTTCAATTCATTGATAAATTTTATTTGTGATCGAATCCCTCTGGCACCGCCCACAAGAATTTTTCTTAGGGTGTTGCCGTCAAGCACTCTTGTTTCCATATATTTGTCCTTCCTTTAGAGCATTAACACAGCATGGTAACAGCCGTAATAAATTTTGAAGTACACTCGGAAAATCGCTTTTTCTCGAAATGTTTTTCTTCGGAATCGAAAAACCTGTCCTTCAGAACGCCCACCGCTCCGCCGATAGCGAAGGAAGCGGTTATTTGTTTTTCCGGTGTTTGCTTGGTGTTTTCATAAAAAAATTTGAGCTTTGTTTCAAGCTTTGTGCAAAGAACGTCCACCCTGTCATTGAATATAATTTTTATATTGTCAAATTCACGGTCTATGGCACTTGCAAGCCCTTCAATATAGGTCTTCGGACTTTCAAAAAGACACAGCTTTTCGGGAAAAATATCAATGATCCTGTCAATGCTTTCCTCATCGATCTCGTTTGAAAGCTCCAAGGCATCCGTATAGTGATTGTAGAAGGTAGTTTTGTTGATATTGGCGATCTCGCAAATGTCCTTGACCTTTATTCTTTCGGGAAGGCACTTGTCCCGAAGCTTCAGAAATGCGTGGGTAATTTTGCGTTTTGTTTTAGAATCCTTCAAATTTTCTCTGCTCCTTTCCGGGCTGTAATGCTGTCATAATACTGTTACGCAATGTGTAACGAAAATATGTCGCTTGCGACCCAAAAAATCAACTATGGTTGACTTTAACAGTATTATAGTCGATTTTTGTCGAATTGTCAATAGGTTATGAACATTTTGAATACTCAACCCGTGGGATTTTCGATAACGTATGTAAAGACCGATTCAGAAGAGCAGACCAAAGAAAAGCGTTGAGAAATCCGTTAGTGAAATCTCAACGCTTTTTATCGAACAATGATAAAACCGCAAATTCAAGTATTACGACGCAATGATCAATATCACCGATCTGCTCGTAATCGGGCTGATAATCAGCCCAACAGCACGTCGGTGACGAGCATGACGCAAAAACCGACAAGCAAAGCGTATGTCGCGCCGCGCTCGCTTCCGTGCGCGTGTGTCTCGGGTATCATTTCGTCGCTGATGACATATAGCATCGTACCGCCGGCAAACGCAAGCGCAAAGGGCAAGATCGCGGTGGATATACTGACGGCAAAATAGCCTATCAAGGTTCCGACGACCTCAACAAGCCCCGTGATCATGGCAATAACAAAGGTTTTTCCGGGGCGGATACCTGCGGCAAGCATGGGCGCAATGATCACCATGCCCTCGGGAATGTTTTGCAGAGCGATACCGCCGGCAATGATAAGTGCTTGTGTCGTGTCTCCCGAGCCAAAGCCGACTCCCGCGGCGATACCCTCGGGCAGATTATGTATCGCAATCGCCAGAACGAACAGGAGGACCTTACTTAGATTTGCGTTGTTGTGCGATTCGGGTTCGGCACCCATGAGCTTGTGTAAATGCGGCACTAATTTGTCGATGAGATTGAGACAGAGCGCACCCGCAAAAATGCCCGCGACAGTTATCAAGATCCCAAAATCTCCGCCGTATTCAAGCGACGGAATGATAAGACCTAACACCGCCGCGGCAAGCATCACGCCTGCGGCAAAGGCAAGGACGATGTCCGAGAATTTATGCGATATGTTTTTAAAAATAAAGCCTATTAAAGCACCGACGACGGTAGCACCGCCCACACCGAGGGCGGTTAACAATACAATCTCCATAATTTATCCTTTCGCGATTTCCGTAAAGATCTTACTCCCCCTGAGAGACGATCGTAGTATATCATAATTTCAATTATGTGTCAATAATCCTCATCAATGTTATTGACAAATTCCGAAAAATATGGTATCATATGGACGTAATTACATGTCAAGATTGACATGTAATCATTACTCGAAGATCAAAAATTTAATGAAAATAAAGAAAGAGGTAAAAACTATGGCAAAATGGAAATGCACCGTTTGCGGTTATATTCACGAAGGAGACGAAGCACCCGAAAAATGCCCCGTCTGCAAGCAACCGAAAGAAAAGTTCGTAAAGGTTGAAGAGGCTCCCAAGAACCCCTATGCAGGTACAAAGACCGAAAAGAATCTTTGGGAAGCGTTTGCCGGTGAATCTCAGGCAAGAAACAAGTATACATACTTTGCAAGCGTTGCAAAGAAGGCAGGATATGAGCAGATCGCCGCACTCTTCTTACAGACCGCCGAGAACGAGAAGGAACACGCAAAGCTCTGGTTCAAGGCTTTGGGTGAGCTTGGCGACACCGCAGAAAATCTGCTCCACGCCGCTGAGGGTGAGAACGCAGAGTGGACCGACATGTACGAAAGAATGGCTCGCGAGGCGGAGGAAGAAGGCTTCACCGCTCTTGCCGCACAGTTCCGCGGAGTTGCCGCTATCGAAAAAGCGCATGAGGAAAGATACCGCGCGCTCCTGAAGAACGTTGAGACTAAGGCAGTATTTGAAAAATCAGGCGTAACTATTTGGGAATGTCGCAACTGCGGACATATTGTTGTCGGTCTTTCGGCACCCGAGGTCTGCCCCGTTTGTAACCACCCGCAGGCTTATTTTGAAGTCAGAAAAGAAAACTATTGATAAAGGGGGAAACATTCAATATGAATACAAAGGTACATGAGCTGTTAAATCAGCAGATCAATAAGGAATTCTATTCCGCTTATCTCTATCTCGATTTCTCAAATTATTTTGAGGATGCGGGACTTGACGGCTTTGCCAATTGGTATAAGATTCAGGCGCAGGAAGAGCGAGACCACGCAATGCTCTTCTATCAGTACCTGCAGAATGAAAATCAGAAGGTAACGCTTGAAGCAATCGCAAAGCCCGACAAGGTCTTCACCTGCCATATGGACGTTTTGCAGGCGGGACTTGAGCATGAGAAGTATGTCACCTCGCTGATTCACGACATCTATGCCGAGGCATACGAAGCAAAGGATTTCCGCACCATGCAGTTCCTCGACTGGTTCGTAAAGGAGCAGGGCGAAGAGGAGACCAACGCCAATGACATGATATCCAAAATGGAGTTGTTCGGCTCCGACCCCAAGAGCCTTTATATGCTCAATCAGGAGCTTGCGGCAAGAGTATATTCCGCACCGTCGCTTGTTTTATAATCAACAGAGCAACACTTGATACACAAAAAACGGAGATTTCGTGAGATTTCTCCGTTTTTTGCTTGACTTTTTCAAATTCATTTTGAAGATGCTTTATAATTCTCTCCCCAACTGCTCATGGCATCAAGTATGGGGCGCAAACTGTGTCCCAACTCGGTCAAGGAATATTCAACTCTCGGCGGCACTTCGGCATATACCTTCCGAGTCAGAAGTCCGCTTTCTTCCATATCACGAAGTTGGGCTGTCAGCACCTTTTGTGACACATTGCCGACAGACCTTTTCAGCTCCCCGAAGCGCTTCGTCCCAGTCATCAAATCGCGCAAAATCAGAACCTTCCATTTGTCACCGATCAAAGTCAATGTGGTTTCTACGGGACAAGCAGGCAGTTCTTTTGCGTTTTTTTGTTCGCTCATGATCAAGTTCCTCCTACCAATAGTTTCAATAAGTAACTAACATACTGATTATACCATACTTCCGTGCAAGAGTCAATGTTTCCCACAAAAAATCGTGAATAAGAAAAATTTTTTTCGAGTGAAAAAATGCCGAAAATCGTTGTCAATACACAATTGTTTCCATTTGGTAACCGTCCATTAGTATGCTTTTTGTAACTACACCACAATAAAGTGCGTACTTTACAAGCATAAACCAATCGAGTATAATGTGGTCAAGAACTGAGGGGAACGGCCGCTCTAAAGCTCTAAACAAATTCAAAGGAGAAATCCGAAATCAGTATTTTTAGAAATGATTCGGTGATGACCGAACTGAAATGGAGGAGAAATTTAAAATGAAAATCGCAGTAATTTGTGCAAATGGAAGAGCAGGTAAACTGATTGTCAAAGAAGCAGTCAACAGGGGTCTTGATGTTACAGCAGTAGTACGAGAGGAAAATCAGAGTGTGGCTGAGAAGGTGCTGAAAAAAGATTTGTTTGATCTGACTGCCGCAGACGTAAAATGCTTCGATGTTGTTGTCGATGCTTTTGGTGCATGGACGGAAGATGTTCTTCCCCAACACAGCACTTCTTTGAAACACCTGTGTGACATTCTTTCCGGTACTAATATCCGCCTGATTGTTGTCGGCGGCGCCGGAAGCCTGTATGTAAACCCCGAACATACCGTTCAGGTTATGGATACCCCTGATTTTCCCGATATGTTTAAGCCGCTTGCCGCTGCACAGGGAAAAGCGCTGGAGGAACTGAGAGCGAGAAATGATGTCAAGTGGACATTCATCAGCCCCGCGGGTGATTTCCGTGCAGACGGCGAACGTACAGGCAAATATATTCTCGGCGGAGAGGAATTGACGCTCAACTCCAAAGGTGAGAGTGTCATCAGCTATGCAGATTATGCAATTGCTATGATTGACGAAGCGATAGACGGTAACAATATTCAAAAGCGTATCAGTGTGGTAGCAGAATAAGATTATGAACAGGGCTGTCATCGTTGGCAGCCCTGTTTTCATTCACACAAAAGCATAAAAATCGCCCACATAGGAGACAAAAATGACACAATCAGACAGAAGGATCTATTTAATTAAACGGCTATTAACCGAGCAAGTACAATATAGAGAAACCCCAATTCCGAAAAAGACACCGGAGCAAGTAAGACTACTGCGCTCCCTTATGAATCTTCGCCCGCCAAAGGAAGCTTGCTCCGAGTTTCTGAAAATACAAGACGAATACTTAAAGAAAGAAATTGCTTTGAAAGGTATCACCGACATATCGGAGCTTTCTCAGACAGCAAGTGGTTTTTATCTTTGGCAGGGTGATATCACCACGCTGCGCTGTGACTCGATTGTCAACGCCGCCAACTCTCAAATGCTCGGCTGCTTCTGCCCTTGTCACGGCTGTATTGATAATGCCATTCACACTTATGCAGGGGTGGAACTTCGACTCGAATGTGCCGAAATCATGAAAAAGCAAGGAAATGCGGAACCTGTCGGCAGAGCGAAGATCACAAAAGCCTACAACCTCCCGTGCAAATATGTCATTCACACGGTCGGTCCGACGATTTACGACCATGTTACAAAACAGGATGAAGAACTTTTGGCATCCTGTTATCGCTCTTGTCTTGAAATTGCCGAGCAAAATAATATACAGAGTATTGCCTTTTGCTGTATTTCCACGGGCGAGTTTCATTTTCCGAACAGGAGTGCCGCAGAGATAGCAATCAGAACAGTAACCGAATACAGGAAACGAACAAATAGTAAAATCAAGGTGATATTCAATGTTTTCAAAGATATGGACTATGAAATCTACCGAGAGCTTCTCGGATAACATGAAAAGGTTAAAAAACGAAATCGAAACCGCAGATGCGATCGTCATCGGCGCAGGAGCAGGTCTCTCTGCTTCGGCAGGCTTTGATTACGCCGGCGAACGATTTGAGAGGTATTTTTCGGACTTTCATAAAAAATACGGTATTACCGATATGTATGCGGGAGGATTTTATCCATTTGAAACACCCGAAGAATATTGGGCATGGTGGTCACGGCATATTTTTGTAAACCGATATGACGCGCCTGTCGGAAAACCGTACAGCGATCTGCTCGCACTTGTGAAGGACAAAAATTATTTCATCCTGACAACGAATGTTGACCATCAGTTCCAAAGAGCGGGATTTGATAAAAGACGGTTGTTTTACACACAGGGGGACTACGGTCTGTGGCAATGCTCAAGAGCCTGTCACAATAAGACATATGATAACGAAGAAGCTGTTCGCCGGATGGTTGAAAAGCAAGATAACATGAAGATTCCGAGCAAGCTCATCCCGAAATGTCCTGTCTGCGGCGCGCCGATGACGATGAATCTGCGCTGTGATGACAGCTTTGTTCAGGGCGCGGGATGGTATTCAGCGGCAGAGCGATACGAAGATTTCATACGTCGCCACATGGATAAGCATGTACTTTATCTTGAACTTGGTGTTGGTTTCAACACGCCTGCTATCATTAAATATCCGTTTTGGAAGATGACGGCGGGTAATGCAACCGCCGTTTACACCTGTATCAATTCAGGCGAGATGCTCTGTCCGAGGAAAATCGAAAATCGGTCGATATATCTTGATAGAAACATCGCAGATATTCTGAACCGGCTGCTTCGAATGTCGTGATGTGACTGTGACTTTTCATTTGTTCAGAGTACACTAAGTAAATGTTATTCAGCCTCCCTGCGGATCCAATCGTCCAGAAACTGCATCTGCTCATTTGTATGAAACCAATGCTCGCCGTCCTCCATTACGGTAAGTCGTGCGCCGATCTGTTTGGAAAATTCGGATATGGTTTTCATGGACGTCAGATTATCTCTTCCGCCATATAAAATACAAGTCGGTATGCTCCATTTTATGGGATGCTTGCGCGAATAGCACAGATATTCCCAAGACAGCACCTCGCCGAACCCCGTTGGTATCTCGCCGCATGCTTTCAGCTCGTCCTCCGTCACGTTTGCCCACAGCATCATATCACAAATCAGCCTTTCCATGTTGACGATGGGCGAGATGAAGTACGCTCTTGATATCGGCTTTTGCGCAAGTGCGGACATGGAAAAGTACGCTCCTATGCTGTTCGCAATCAAAACGACCTCTCCGTAGCCCTCGGTATATCTGTCGAAAAGAGTCGGAAATTCCGCCGCCGCTTCCCATGGGTTTTGTGATACGTAATCAAAGCCTACGACGTCGTAACCGACAAAGAGAGGCTTATAATGCTCGGATTCCTTTGCACTGCCGCCCTTGCCGTGTATGTATATTATCAATCTTTTCATAAGTAAATCATCAGCATTACAGAATACCGGTAATCGTCATAGTTGATACGATTTCCGGCGTTTCGGTTATTTCCTTCCAATGTTCCCGCGTCAGTATATTTATGTGCTCGGTCCGAACCTCACCCAGCAGCGGCACAGGCACATTTTCGCATGTATGATGATAAGCAAAACCGACCTTTTCTTGCACTCTTTTCGATTTTTGGTTGCCCTCATAGTATCCGCACCAAATTGTGTTCATGCCGATATCCTCAAATCCGCGGCGGATGATTTCTCTTGCCGCTTCCGGCATATATCCTCTGCCCCAAAAGGGTTTTCCGAGCCAATACCCAAGCTCGCACTCGTCGTCGCGCTTGAGCCTATTCGTGTGTCCCTTCAGCATAAGTTCAATCGCTCCGATTGCCCTATTGCTTCCCTTTTCGCAGATTGCGTAGCACTCCTCACCGTTCAATACGTTTCGTATCACGTCAAGGCTTTCTTCAACCGATCTGTGGGACTGCCAGCCTGCAATCGGACCGACATCGGGGTCCTTTGCATATTCAAACAGGCTCTCTGCATCTGCCTCGGTCCATTTTCTCAAAATAAGCCTATCTGTTTCCAATTTAATCATAATTTTTTCACCTCTGTGTTACCGTCTTTTTATCATAAAAATCGATTTTACGTTTGGGCAATAGTCTTTACTGCAAATGTGAATGACAAGTTCTTCCAAGGACGAGACCGCCGCGACGGCGCATACTGTCATGCAAAATCCCACGGCAAGATCGGTCACCAGAAGGAAAGGAACGATAAAAAGCGAAAATCCCGTCAGTTTATTGAGATAGGTATGCAAGGACGCAAAGCGGCGGTATTTTACTGCCGCGGTTATATAAGCCAAGAGTCTAACGCATATAATTGCCGCCACGACATACCAGATCCATCCCGGCAGTATTGTCAAAAGAATCGGTAAGATGCGGATAAGCATCACCGCATAGAATAGTAAGTCGGCGATGCTGTCAAGTTTGGCACCGAACGCGCTTGATGTTTTCGTTTTTCGGGCAATCCAGCCGTCAAGCGCGTCTGTCAGCCCCGTCAGGGCATATATGATGAAAAATTCCACCGAAAGCGGCTTCAGCGCCACCAGCAGAATTGTTCCGGCGATACGAATCAGCGTTATTATGTCTGCAACAGTCAGCCGATGTTTATTTTGATTTTCTTTCATGTCAACAATTTAATTCCTTTTCCATTCCTTCATTTTTGCATATAACCGAAGTCTATTCGGAAACCAGCCATTCCTTTGCCTTCTCAAAATCATTGATAAAAGAAACTGCAAAACGGCTTTTATCTTTAAGTGCCGTGCGGAACATTTGTTGAATTTTTCTGTCCGTGCCTATAAAACATACTCGCAAAAACACTTTTCGCCCGCCACACAGCAGATTTACTGTTTTCTCGACTATATCTTTTGTTACAAGTGTTTCATCCAAGACAAATCCGATCTGCGAGGGCTTGGACGGCAAAAGGAAAGTTTTGCTGTCATTTTCCAGCTTGTCCAGAACTAAATCCGTATACTGATACATTCCGTCCAAATGCTCAAACCAGATCTCTCCGCCCCGGAAAGGCAGGACAAATGACTTCTTTTTTACACCCGGCAAGTTCTCCGGCTCACTACATTCGAAATACCTCGTGCTGTCATTTGCAAAAAACCGGTCAAACAATTTCATAATATTGTATCTTAAAACCTTTCTTGCCCGTCGTTTTCATTTATCAAGTTTAACCTCAACGATTCCTTTTGCGCGCTTGGCTTCTACAACGATCGTATATACACCGCTCTCCGAGATGTTCACAGTGAAATCGTTGAGTTCTTTTCCGTTTCCGCGGTAGACGGACGTACCGTCCGGTGCCTTGATCTCCATGTAGATAGAGCCCTTGACCGTTTCAAAGTGAATTTTCAGTACGTCACCCTCATTCAGTTCCAGAGTATGCAGGTCGGTTCCGTTCATGCTGTCGATATCCAAAAGATAACTGTCGGGATTCTTGACTCTGCTGCCGTTAAACCCTTCCTGATTGCAACCGATCAGCAATATTGCGATTCCGGCAAGAAGAATCAGGGAAATTCCGATAAGAGCCTGTTTTTTTATTTGTTTCATTGTATTCATTCGCCTCCGCGTTTCAAAAAACTGCCCTTTTCACGGAGCAAGAGACCGTAGCTGTGTTCATAGTCTTCGGCAAAGTAGAAATCGGCGCAAAGTCCCTCGGGGCAATACACGATACTCCACATGGTCTTTTCGTAATCTCCGACCGACTGCGGATAGTTTTTCTGTGCCACGGATTCAAGTAAATCACGCACATCCAAGTCGTCGGCAGGTCCTGTGTGTGCGGCAAGGGTATTATACCGAATATGGGACTGCTCCGAGCCGACGCCCTGCTTTTCACAGTCGGCAAGATAGTGATTTGTCACTATCTTCGTTTCCGTGACAAGCATTTCGCCGCCCACATACTCAACCACCACGCTCTTGCCGGTAGCATCCGCGATAGACAGATGATGCGCAGAGCCGATTGACGAGTTCATATCGTACTGACTGAGCAGTGCAACCGCCTCGTCAACGGTCGCCGCCTTGTCAAGCAAAAGGCGGATGGCGGTCGTTGTAGTCAGGTCTGCCTTGTCGGTCTTTTGATGAGTTTCCTCCTTGTCTCCTGCCATCAAATCGGCAACCATAAGCCCTTTTTCGTTCATGCCGTCAAGCGGAACGTAGATTGCCGCCAAGGTCTGCATACGCTCAATCATCGAGCCGTCGGGCGCATAGTCCTCGCCAAAGCCGAGAAAATCGAGACAGCAGGTGGAAATCGACTCATAGCCGTCATCTGGAACGGTATGTACTATTATCGCCCGACATTCCTCCCAATCGTAGTTTCTGCCGAAGAAAATCGTTCCGTTTTTGTCCTTTGTGCAGATAGTCGAGCAACCGAAGTCTCCTGTCTGCACCTCGCTCTCAACCTTGTAAAAGCCGTGGGACAGGAAGGAGACAAGATAATCCGCCAATGCACTGTCGCTGTCAGCACCGCCCTCGGCGAGAAATTCGTCAAAGCCGTAATCTCCCTTGTACTCCATGGAATAGAGCCCGTCCTCCAGCTTTTCTATGCTGTTCGCCGCTTTAATCTGAGTGCCGAACATACTCCACGCACCTATGGCTACAATCAACAGAAGCACGGCGATGATGCCGCATACCGATGATATAATAATAATTTTTTTCTTACGTTTCATAATCTGTATCCTCCATAATTCTGCCGTCCGATATATCAAAGCGTAGCGAATATATCCGCTCCCCTTGTGAAGATCCAGCGAATCAAAACAGCGCAAAGGGCAAGAAGCAACGCACACGCAAGCAAAAGATACACGAACGGGCTTAAAACGCTTGAAAGCAGTGCGTAAAGTCCCGCGAGTGCCATGATGATCACCCAGCCGCCGAACAAAGAGATCATAACGCTCAAGCTCTGCTTTATTGGGACTATCTCATTTGTCCAATTGAGATTGGGCATTTTAAGGTTCATAAAAAGTCCGAAGGACGCCATAAGCACAATGAACAGTACGACCGCTATCGGGATAAATATCGCAAAGTGCAGCTCGGGCTTTATCAGCCATTCGACCGCTATTATCAGCGGTATTGCGGGGATTACCGTCAACAGCACGTGCATTTTTATTTTTGCCGCCAATACCTGTCGGCTTAAAATGGGGAAGGACTGAACAAGCCAGATGTTTTTGCCCTCTAAGGAAACCGAGGGGGATGTCATATCGTTCATCGTCGCTATCATACAGATCGCCGCAACCGCCAAAAGCGGGATATACTTCTGCAAAAACGGCTCATTTATTATTCCGAGAAGCGTGTCTGCCTGCCAGAAAAGCAGTACGGCGGCTATCGGCATTAATATTATTCCAAGTCCGCAGTTGAGCATATAATTTGCGCTTCCGAGAAATCTGCGAAGCTCCTTTTTAAGTAACGCTCCGCCAAGTGAGCCTGCCTTTTGCTCCTTATTTTTATACGCCTTCCTTTCAACTCCCCGATTTGCCGTCGCAAGCCTCAAAAAGCTTCGTGACAGGACAAAATACACAAGCGAAAACAGCGCGCCGATTATCGCCGTGAAAATCAGCATTGAAAGGAGATCTCCCTGTGCCGCCAAGCCCATTTGATAAAGCGGATAAAGCGCCACCTTGATTTTGTCGCCCACTTCTTCGACGTTTTGCAAAAGCATTTGAAGCATTGAATAGGCTTGACTGTAAAAATAGTAATATGCCGCGATAAAGGCGAGGGATATGATCACGGTGATTATGTTTTTGTGCTTGAGCTTGCCCGATATCAACGCCACTACCCAGCCGAGAATTGCCGACAGCACAAGCACGAACACCGACAAAACGAACGGAACAAGTACCGCGCAGACAGCACCGACAGGTGAAAACGGCGCTTTTATAAACCACACAATCACAGTGGGCACCATAACGATAAGCTCATATATAAGACCAACTGCATATACGCCGAACAGTCTCACAGCCAAAATGCGCGAAACGGGTATCGGCATGGAAAGCAAAAAGTCGTTGTCCTTTGCGCGGTACAAAGACGAATACGTGCTGAAGACACTGCCGAACACACCGAGAAATATGCCGATAAGTCCCATTAAACACCAATAGACAAAACCCATTCCCGATGACACCAGCGGCTCGCACAGCATTTCCGCCATGCCGTAAAAAACGAAACCGAGAAAGCCGAAAACAACGAGATATAAGAGAGCATACATCAAAATACCCTGCGCAGAACGATGCTTGCCCGTCTTTCTGTCCTTATAAAGCCAGGAAAAGACCTCCATAATCTGCTTTTTAAAAAGTGCTTTTGTCATTCCTTCTCCTCCAGGTCAAGGAAGACCTCTTCAAGCGAGGTGTCGCCCTTGACTTCCTCCATAGTACCCGAACGCATCAGCTTTCCGCCTTTGATTATGGCAACCTTGTCGCACAGCTTCTCCGCAACCTCCAGCACGTGGGTTGAGAAGAAGATCGCACTGCCTTTTGCGCACATATCCCTCATAATTTCCTTCAAAAGATGTGTCGCTTTGGGGTCAAGTCCGACGAAAGGCTCATCCATAATGATAAGCCTCGGCTCGTGAATGAGCGCGGAAATTATGGCAAGCTTTTGCTTCATTCCGTGAGAATAGGCGGATATCGGTGAACCTAAATCGCCCGTAATTTCAAAAGCGGAGGAATATTTATCAATACGTTCTTTTCTCTCGGCGGCGCCGACGCCGAAAACATCCGCTACGAAATTCAAAAATTGAATACCCGTCATAAATTCGTAAAGGTCGGGGGTGTCGGGGATATAAGCAATTTTACTTTTGCACTTTATCGGGTCTTGCTTTACGGAAATACCGTCAACCGTAATTTCACCGCTGTCATACTGCAAAATTCCGCAGCATGCCTTCAGCGTTGTGGTTTTTCCGGCACCGTTGTGACCGATAAATCCGTAAATCTCACCGGGTCTTATGTGTATTGAAAGGTCATCAACGGCTTTTTTGTCGCCGTATATTTTTGTCAGATGCTCAATTTTCAGCATGTTGTCTTCCTCCTGTAATTACAATTTGTTCTTTTTCTGCGGTATGGTTGCGAAATCATAGGAATTTGCCAAGGCTTCAGCCACAGACAGATCCATACTGCCGTCCCGCAGCTTTTTCGTCAGTACGATCCCGATACACACCTGACTGAGATAACAGCTGACCGTTTCCTTTGAAAAGCTGTTCTCGTCGGTAAGTACGTATGCCGCAATGCCGTTTGCAAAAATAATCATTTGGCTCAGCAGGTCCTCCGCATCGGGTTTGGATAACTCGAATTGACTCATTATCTCCTCCACAAGCGGGATAAAAATGCTTTCAAATTCCTGCTTGAATCTGACATAGGGACTGTGTTCTTCCCTTTTTGTCAGAAACAGCAGCCGAAACAGATTGGGTTCTTCTGCCGCAAATCTGACGCATCGCATGCCGTATTCCTTGAACGAGGGCGAATAATCGAAAATATCCTTCATATACTCCCTGTATCTTTCTTTTGCAAGCTTACGCACGTCCTCCTTTAACTCCTCCATACTGCTCCATATTGTAAAAATGGGAGAAGACGAGGTGTTAAGACGTTTGCCGACTTCTCTCGCAACGACCGCATCGATTCCCTTTTCTCTCGTCAGGTCAAAAGCCGCGTTTACAATTTCCTCTTTAGTGTACTTTGGTTTAGGTGGCATAGTGTATCTCCGTTTCAAGGTGTTTGTTTTATAACAATGATTATGTAACATACGTTATTATACCACTCTTTCTCCGTCTTGTCAACAGTTTCTGTCGATTTTTGCCGTCCCTGACAACACTGTGTTTGCGAAGATTTTTAACACACAGAAAAATTTTACCCGCAGATCACCGTATTGACTTTTTTGTTATGACATGATATAATTTGAGACATCAACCGCTCCGAGAAGCAAATCCGAAAAGCCTTTTTTGCAAAAATCGGCGAAGGATCTGATAATCGGCAGTTTTGGTTGGTTATAATGGATATAAATCATTTATTACAGGGGGAAAGAATGAAGATAGCCTTTTTTGATGCCAAAAGCTACGACAAGCCCTCGTTTGACAAATTCGGTCAGGCGGCGGAAATAAAAATCAAATATTTTGAGACAAAGCTAAACGAGGACACCGCATTCCTCGCCCACGGATATGACGGAGTCTGCGTTTTCGTCAATGACACGGTAAACGCCGCCGTCATCGACATTCTATGCGAAATGGGCGTTAAATTCGTAGCCCTTCGCTGTGCCGGCTTCAACAACGTCGACTTAGGCTACGCCGAAGGCAAGCTGCGAGTCGTCCGCGTGCCGGCATACTCTCCCTACGCGGTCGCCGAGCATACCATGGCGATGCTCCTGACATCGATCCGCCGTATCCACAAGGCATATATAAGGACCCGAGATTTCAATTTCAGTCTTTCCGGCATGACCGGATTTGACCTTCACGGCAAGACCGTCGGTGTCATCGGAACCGGAAAAATAGGAAAGGTGTTCATCGACATCTGTCTGGGATTTGGCATGAAGGTGCTGGCATACGACAAATACCCCTCAGAGGGACTTGACAACGGCGACACGATGAGATACGTCGGGCTTGACGAGATATTCAGGTGCAGCGACATCATCTCGCTCCACTGCCCCTTGACCGAGGAGACATATCACATAATCGACGAAAGCTCGCTTGAGCTGTGCAAAAAAGGTGTCGTGATACTCAATACCTCACGCGGAGCGCTGGTCGATGCCGAAGCGCTGCTTGCAGGCATAAAATCAAGGAAGGTCGGTGCGGCGTGCCTTGACGTTTATGAGGAGGAATCCGACATCTTTTTTGAGGACTTCTCAGGTCACATCATTGAGGACGATGTCCTCGCCAGACTAATTTCAATGCCTAATGTAATAGTCTCGTCGCATCAGGCGTTTCTCACCGAAGAGGCACTCTCAAACATCGCCGAGACAACAATCAATAATCTACTCTCCCTTGAGAGATATGGCAGCTGTGAAAATGAACTTTTCCCTCATTAACAGCGAAATTTTGATATGAAACAAATGGTAAATCTTAATTTTGCTTAAAAAAATCACACGGGCTTGATTTGTCAACACCCGTGTGATATAATTTATGGCGTTATTGTTGTTTTCAATGCAATAGAACATACGGAAAAGGGGGGATATCATGGGTATTTTCGCAAAATGGCGTGAGCAGATTCCGTTTATCAAATTTCTTGTAAATGCGCAGAAAACCGTTTGGTATCCTGTTCTTTTTGCCGCTCTCTGCATAGTCGGAGGGATTAATAACTACACGGTTTACATTCCCGTGATGTGGGTACTCATTGTCTTTCACCTTTTCTCGGTACTCTTTACCGATGACAACAAGGTATTCTTAACTCCTCTTTGCATGATCTATTTTGCCATAGGTTGTGATGCTGACGCGGGCGCATTCGGTCAAACGGGCGGAGAGCTGCTTTCCTTCATGAGCGACGACGCACTGAAGCATATCATCGCCATGGGTATCGTCGGTGTCGGGGCTTTTGTGATAAGGCTTTTTGTCGACGGATCGATAGCACGGGCGCTGAAAAAGCGCAGAGCCTTTACGTGGGGAATCATCGCCATGGACGTGGCATTTATGCTCAACGGCATCGGCTCGCCGACATATAACACGGCAAACATCGGATACGGCGCACTGCTTGCAATGGGCTTTACTGTGGTATATTTCTTTGTTTCGGGAATGGTCGATAATTCTGAAGACCCGATAACATACGGTTGCTACGTAATGGTCGGCACGGCATATATCGCCTTGATGCAGACCTTCAACTTGGCGTGGAGACTCCACCTTGAGGGAAATCTCATTTTGGGTACGCCCGAAGACCCGCGTTTGAACAGAGGAGCATTTTCTCTCGGCTGGGGCGTTGCCACAGTTATAGCCGCAGTATTTGTTCTCGGTATTCCGGCGGCTATGTATCTTGCCAAAAACCGCAGGGGCAGTCTGTTTACATATTTGTCTTGTGTTCTCTTTATTTTCGGAGCATTCCTTATCATTACGCGCAGTGCCATGATAGTCAGTGTCGGTTCATTTGTAATCTGCACCTTGGTCTGTTGCATTCGTGGAAAAAACAAAAAAGCTATCAGGGTATATGCAATAATTGTGCTGGCAATGACAATCATTACCTTCGCATATATTCTTAACAACGTAATGACGCTTGAAGAACTCCTCGCCTTTTTGCGAATAGACGAATACCGTGACTCGGGCAGAGGAGCATTGTGGAAGGACGGGCTTGAGGACTTCAAAAAAGCGCCCTTTTTCGGGGCGGGATTCAGTGACGGCGGATATCCCGACGGACAGGAGAAAAATAATTTTTACAGTAACATGTATCATTCTATTCTCGTTCAAATTCCGGGCGCTATGGGAATAGTGGGATGTATTGCAATTCTGGTGCATTTTTTCGAGCTTGCAAAGACCTTCTTCAAGAAATTCTCGGTGGATAAAATGTTACTTTTGTTCGTTCCGCTCATGATCATCGGAATGTCCCTGCTCGACAATTTCTTCTTCTATCTTGAATTTCAAATATTTTACGGAGTCTTTCTCGCACTGGCGGAAAAGCAGTCGGAGCAAAAAGAATTATCTTGCGAATAAAGGAGCTGATACGGCTCCTTTTTCTTTTTCCGAAAATTTCAAACAAAAACAGGTTGACATCGGTTCTTTTTTATGTTATCATTATGGTTGAACAGATATGTACTTAGTAATTTACGGAAAGGAAAAAAACATGGATAATCAAACCCGTACAAATACACAAGATGATATAACCCTTGCGGATATCATCAGAATGTTCCGAGGAAAATCAATAATTCTGATATGCGTAGTTCTCATTGCCGCAATTATCGGAGGAGCTGCAGGGGTTTTTTCGGCATACTTCTCATCTTCTTACGGCGCGGACATCAAGTTCTATCTTAATCCCGGAGCAAATACACAAAGTCTTTTAGAGCACCTCAAATCAGATTCTTTTGCCGAGAGACTTCTTCTCAACGAATACGGTCTTCCCGAGAAATCGGAGGGCTATAAAGGTTATGCCGAGGCGGAGAGTGCCGTAAAGGAAATGCTTGAAGCGAGAGATAAAGTTATATTGCTCTATAAAGAGGTCAATGACTTCAATTACTCCGTAAGCACAGATCCCGATGCCAAGGCTTATGAAAAAGTAACGTTTCATGAAATTGAGAAACGGCACGAGGAGCTTGTTGCGCAATATGAGGCGTACTACGCTTTGCTTGAGGTGTATAAAACCGCATATTCCGATATAGTTGCCGGTCAGGACTCGCATATTGAGAAAACAAAGGAATACGAGGATGCTGTCGCAAAAGCGTTGAAAGACCTTGATGATTACAGAGCGAACTACTACTACCCCAAAACCGAGCAGCAGAGAGCTTTATCGGATGAACTCAACAGAGCACGTGCAGATCTGAAAGAAAAAAGGCTCACAGCCGATGAAAAGGTTGAATATGTTTTGGCACAGTGGCGCACGGACCCCGAGGTTCAGAGCATGGTTTCATTAATTCGGAATTCCGTAACATATAAATATGCCACCGTTGTTGAAGACGACAGTAAAAACAGCATCTCAAACATTGATAAAATTGAACAGAATACAAACTATTCATTTCTTGAAATTTCTGTTGCCGTAGATGATGACCGGGACACTGCAAATGAAATAATCGACAAGATAAAAAATAACGCACCTGATTTCATATCCTTAAATCTTGAAAGATTTACCGGTTACACGGAAGTAAAATGCACACTCATAAGCACAAACGCACAAGCAGATAACATCAGTCAGACATCCGGACTTCAAAATGCTGTAATCTATGCGGCTATCGCCGCGGTTGCGGCGGCAGTAATTGCCTGCGCGGCAATAATCATCAAAGGAATACTTCCGCCGGATACGTTTACGAAGAAAACAAAGAAAAAAGAAGAAGTGTCCAAAGAAGCATAAGCTCTGCGGATATGTTTTACAGACCGCTCTCGGACTCTGCTTTTACTGCATCGATTCGGGAGCGGTCTTTGCATAGACATTAAGTCCTCCTTATCTGTCATTCACGTGACAATTTTGGATGAAAAAAACATCTGCATTTTCAGGAGAAAATATGAATACCAAAACCCCTCTTTCAAAAAAATTTTGGTGGTCACTCGTCCTCTTCGGTCTTACGGGTCAAATCGCCTGGGTAGTAGAAAACATGTACCTGAACGTCTTTATTTACAAGATGTTCAACGCTTCCCCATCCGCAATATCACTCATGGTTGGTGCGAGCGCCGTCACGGCGGCATTGACCACGATCATAGTCGGCGCCCTCTCGGACAGGATAGGAAAAAGAAAAGTGTTCATCTGCGGAGGATACATTCTCTGGGGTATATCCATTTTTGCATTTTCCATGCTTGACCTTGGACGTATCTCCTTATTTGTCCCAACGCTTGCGGGAGCGGCGGCTATTGCAATTATTATTACGATCGTGCTTGACTGCCTGATGACATTTTTCGGCTCGACCGCGAACGACGCCGCATTTAATGCCTGGCTGACGGACAGTACCGACAGCACTAACCGCGGAAGCGTCGAGGGCATCAACGCCATGATGCCGCTTATCGCCATTCTCATGGTGTTCGGCGGATTTATGTCCTTTGACCTCGGCAGAAGCGAGAGCTGGTCATTTATTTTCTCCTTTATCGGAATAGTGACGGCTATCATAGGTATAATCGGATTTTTCACGATAAAGGAAGGCAACACACAAAAAAGCGAGACGGGATTCTTCAAAAACGTAATTTACAGCTTCCGTCCGTCAACCGTTGCAAAATATCCGAGACTGTACCTCTATCTCGCCGCATTCATCATATTCAACATTTCGATCCAGATATTCATGCCATACCTCATAATTTATTACGAGGTATCGCTCGGAATGACGAACTACGTGTTGATAATGGCTCCGGCTATTATTATCGCATCAATAATTACCGCAATTTGGGGCAAGACATACGATAAAAAGGGATTTTTCTTCGCGGGAACCATCGCTCTGGCGGCACTGAGCGCAGGATTTATCGTACTTTATCTCTTCACTCAAACCGCTCTCGTTTTCATAGGCTCTCTTCTGATGATGAGCGGATATCTCGCCGGAATGGCGGCGTTCGGCGCGAAGATCCGCGACCTGACACCGCACGGAAAAGCAGGCATGCTCCAGGGCGTGAGGATCTGCTCACAGGTGCTTATTCCCGGAATCGTAGGTCCCTTTATCGGCTCGCTCGTGCTGAGGGACGCAGGCAAGATCCTCAACAATGACGGAACATACTCCTTTGTTCCGAATTCGGACATTTTCCTTGCCTCACTGATACCGATAATCATTCTTGTCGTTTTCGTCATCGCACTTGAGTTTACAAAGCCGCCTCGCACACAGCCCATGACAACTCCGTTTGAGTCAGAACAAAATTCCGCTTTGACATGGGACGAATATCCTCGTCCGCAGCTTCGCCGAAAGTCGTATATGTCGCTTTGCGGCGAATGGGAGCTTTCCGCCGTAAAGGGCGAGAAACGCCGTGATATCGGAAGCATCACCGTTCCCTTCCCACCCGAGTCAAGGATCTCGGGTATTGAACGCAAGCTTCGGCGCAAAGAATACTATCTCTACCGCAAGAGCTTTACCCTTCCCGAAGAAATGATGGGCGGACACGTTATCCTTCACTTCGGCGCGGCTGACCAGATAGCGCATGTCAGCATCAACGGCAAGCACGTAGGAGACCATACAGGCGGTTATCTTCCCTTTGAATTTGATATAACCGATGCGCTCATTTCAGGAGAAAATACCGTCGAGGTAATTATATATGACAGTCTTGACCGCGAGCTTGCATACGGAAAGCAAAGAAGAGCGCGCGGAGGTATGTGGTATACACCCATAAGCGGACTTTGGAAGCAGGTATGGATAGAGAGCGTTCCCGAAAACTACATAAAGTCGCTCAGAATCACGCCTTCGCTCGACAGCGTACACATCGAAGTTTCGGGCGGTGCGGAGGATAAAAAGATTGTACTTGTCAGCGAGGAAAATTCTCCCGAATACACCTTCAGCGGAAACGATATAGTCCTTAAGCCCGAAAACGTACGCCTCTGGACTCCCGAAGACCCATATCTTTACGAATTTATCTTGACTGACGGAACCGACACCGTAAAATCGTATTTCGCACTGAGAACGGTGTCTGTTGACAAGATATGCAACCGCTCGTACATCTGTCTCAACGGCAAGCCCTACTTCTGCCACGGTCTTCTCGACCAAGGCTACTACAGCGACGGAATATACACCCCTACAACGCCCGACGGCTTGTTATATGACATTCAAAAGGCAAAAGCGCTTGGATTCAACACCCTGCGAAAGCACATAAAAATCGAGCACGAGCTGTTCTATTACTTCTGTGACAAATACGGCATGCTTGTATTTCAGGACATGGTAAACAGCGGAAGATACAGCTTCTTGATTGACACCGCCCTGCCGACCGCGGGCTTAAAGTCGGGAATATCGCACAGGGCAAGCGAACGTCGCCGCGCGGAGTTTGAGTCCGACGCAAAAGCAACCGTAGACCTGCTTTATAACCACCCCTGCGTGATCTACTATACGATATTTAACGAGGGATGGGGACAGTACGACTCCGACAGAGTCTATTCCATGCTCCGCTCCTGCGACCCGACGAGGATCTACGACACCGCATCGGGCTGGTTTAAGGGAAATGACAGCGACGTTGTAAGCGAGCATGTCTATTTCAAAGACCTGAATGACGCAAACATCGAGATTCTGCCAAATAAGCCCTTGTGCCTTACCGAATTCGGCGGATATTCACTCAAAATCGACGGACACTCGTTTAATCTTGACAAAACCTACGGATACCGCTCTATAAAGACAGATGCCGAATACGGCGAAGCGATCCTCAAGCTCTACCGGAGTCAGATAATCCCCTTGATAGAGCGCGGACTCTGCGCCTCAATATTCACACAGCTCTCCGATGTCGAAGATGAAGTCAACGGTTTTTTGACGTATGACAGACAGGTCTGCAAGGTAGACGAATCAAAAATGAAGGCAATTTCGGACGACATGATCGCAGTGTTTAAAGTCAACGTGCCGATAGAATAGTTCCGGCTCTGAAGATTGATGCCAAAATAACAACTCACCCCCGTCTCGCCGCGAGACGGGGGCTTTATACATAATAAATTCAATTATTACTCTATTTCTATTGACTTTTCTCACCCCATATGATAGAATGACTCATGCGTGATTCTTCATTGGAGGTGATTTTTTGATATTCGGAAAACACATAAATAAATACTATCTGCGATATGCCCCCATGCTTCTTGTCGGACTGCTTGCACTCGTGCTGGTGGACTATATGCAGCTCGTCGTACCCGAGCTTTACAGAATGGTCATCAACGGAATTGACAACGGAGCGGTCGAGGTCGACGGCGTTACTCATGTCTTTGATATGACATTTTTACTTGACAAGATATGTCTTCCCATGATATTCGTCATTATTGCGATGGTAATCGGACGTTTCCTGTGGCGTATATGCTTCTTCGGCGCGGGCATCAAGGTCGAGACCGACATACGCGGCAAAATGTTTGACCGCTGCAAGGACCTCTCCCAGCAATATTATCAGGTAAACAAGGTCGGAAATATGATGTCATTCTTCACAAACGACCTTGACACCGTTCAGGAGTGCTTCGGCTGGGGCATTATGATGTTCTTTGACGCGCTCGTCCTCGGCGTGCTGGCAATCGGAAAAATGGCAATCATGAACCCCATCCTGACTTTGCTTTGCATGATCCCCATGCTCTTCTTGGTGATAGCGTCGCTTGTCGTCGGAAAATACATGGAAAAGAAATGGGACAAGCGTCAGGCGGCGTTCTCCGCTCTATCCGACTTCTCACAGGAGACCTTTGCAGGCATCGCGGTCATTAAAGCGTTCGTTAAGGAAGCAAAGGAGCTTTCAAAATTCAAGAAGCTCAGCCGGGAGAACGAGGACACAAACGTGGATTACACAAAGCTTTCGATGCTCTTGAACGTCTCTCTCACCCTCTTTATCGAGTCGGTAGTCTGTGTCATAATCGGCTACGGCGGATACCTTGTTTACAGCGGCGTTTTCGATGCGGGCAGACTCGTTGAGTTTATCGGCTATTTCAATGCGATAATCTGGCCCGTCATGGCGATAAGCGAGCTTATCGGTATGCACGCGCAGGGCAAGGCTTCGCTCAACCGAATAAGCGAGCTGCTTGACGCAACTCCCGACGTATTTGACAAGAACGTCGAGGAGATAAACGATATCCGCGGAGATATCGAGTTTAAAAATCTCAACTTCACATACCCCGGCGGAGACATTGAGGTCTTATCCGATGTGTCGTTCAAGATAAACGCAGGAGAGAACGTCGGACTTATCGGACGCACAGGCTCGGGCAAAACGACGATCGTCGACCTTATTTTGCGCACCTACAACGTCCCCGACGGCACGTTATTCATCGACGGCAAGGACGTAAATACGATTCCGATAAAGAGCGTCCGCGCGGCGGCGGCATACGTTCCGCAGGACAACTTCCTCTTTTCCGACACGATAGAAAACAATATCGCCTTCGCGACCGACGGCGGCAGTCACGAGGACATCGAATACGCCGCCAAAATGGCTGACGTCCACGATAACATCGTCGATTTTCCGCTTCAGTACAACAGCGTACTCGGCGAGCGCGGAGTTACCGTCTCGGGCGGTCAAAAGCAGAGAATATCAATAGCCCGTGCACTTATGAAAAACGCGCCGATCCTCATTCTCGACGACTCGGTCTCCGCCGTTGACGTCAAGACCGAGAAGGCGATACTCGAAAATCTCGCCGCCATGCGGGGCGGTAAGACCACCATTCTCATCGCCCACCGCATAAGCACGATTGAGGATATGGACAAGATAATCTTTATCGATAACGGGCGCGTTGTCGCGGTGGGGCGGCATGAAGAGCTGCTTGCAGGCTGTGAGGAATACAAGAACATGGTAGACCTTCAGAAGCTTGACGAGGCGGTGGACGAAAAAAAGGAGGACAAGACAAATGTATGAGTACTATCCCCTTTTAGTCGTCGGAGCTATCGTTTCGCTCTTTGCGGCGGTATTTATTCTGGCATACGCCTTCATGAAGGACAAAAAAGAAGCCATCGGCTTTGACCGAAATATGAAGGACTCGGAAATAATCCGCAGGCTTATGAAATACGCAAAGCCCTATACTAAAAATTTCATTATCGTGCTTATTTTGATGATATTCTCGATAGCGCACGAGATAATCTCGCCTCTCATTCTCGGCGAGCTGACAAACACGGTCGGAAGCGAGGACGGATTTGAGCTTTCATACCTCTTTACGACGATTGCAATATACGTCTCGATACTTCTCGTCTCGCTCGTCTCGTCCTATGTTCAGGCGCTCATTCTGCAAAGGACGGGACAGCGGATAGTGTCAAACATCCGTGAAGACCTCTTTGCTCACATAGAAAGTCTCTCGCATGACCAGCTCAACAAAATTCCCGTGGGAACGCTCGTCACCCGTGTCACAAACGACACCAACGCCATCTCGATAACCTTTACCAACATCATGGTAAACCTCGTCAAGAACTGCTTTATCATCATAGGTGTCTTGACGGCAATGCTGATGCTCAACTACATGCTGACATTGATGATACTCTGCTTTGTTCCCTTCGTTACCATTTTTACGGTCATTTTCCGTAAATTTTCGCGCCGCGCGCACAGACGCGTCAAGGACGGCACGACCGATATCAACATCTTCCTCTCGGAAAATCTTTCGGGAATGAAGATAATCCAGATATTCAACCGCGAGGAACGCAAAAAAGCCGAATTTGACGAGAAAAACAAGCGTCTCGGCAAGGCAAAATTCGGTCAGATCTTCGTCTTCGGAATATTCAGACCTATGGTCTATATGCTCTATATCTCGTCCGTACTCTGCCTTTTCTACCTCGGCTCACGCGGATATATCACAAAAACCGAATTCCTCGGACAAGCGATAGACGCAGGCGTTATCGTCTCGTTCTATCTCTATATTTCCAAATTCTTTAACCCGATACAAAACTTAGCCGAGCAGTTTAACCGTCTTCAGGCGGCGTTTGCTTCAAGCGAGAAGATATACAAAATATTCGACATCACACCCGAGGTCGTCGACGAGCCGGATGCCATCGAGCTTGACCATATTGAGGGAAATATCGAATTCAAGAACGTCTGGTTCTCATATATCGAAGGCGAATGGGTGCTGAAGGACGTTTCCTTCAAAGTAAACGCGGGCGACACCGTCGCGTTCGTCGGCTCGACAGGCTCGGGCAAGACGACCATCCTATCGCTCATATGCCGCAACTACGACATACAGAAGGGCGAAATACTCATCGACGGAATCAATATCAAAAAGATAAAGATATCCTCGCTCCGCCGCGGGTTCGGTCAGATGCTTCAGGATGTCTTCCTCTTCTCGGGTACGATACGCTCAAATATCACCCTCGGACTTGACAACGTCTCGGACGAGGAGGTCATGGAAGCCTGCCGATACGTCAATGCCGACAAATTCATCGAAAAGCTGGACGGCGGTCTTGACGAGGTAGTCCGTGAGAGAGGAAACAACTTCTCCGCGGGACAAAGACAGCTCGTATCGTTTGCAAGAACGATAGTTCACAAGCCTGCGGTCATGATACTCGATGAGGCTACAGCAAACATCGACACCGAGACCGAGGTCCTCATTCAGGATTCGCTTGAAAAGATGATGAATATCGGAACTATGCTCATGGTCGCGCACCGTCTTTCTACAATTCAGCACGCCGACAATATCATCGTGCTCTCGCACGGAGAGATAGTCGAGCAGGGCAACCATCAGGAGCTTTTGCGCCAAAAGGGCAACTATTACAGGCTCTACACCCTGCAGGTCGCAAAACAGAAGGGCAAATTGTCCTTGTCGGAATAAAGCCGAAATCTCGGAAATATGCTATTTGAAGTTTTTGCGTCAAGTGAATAAAAGAGTCCCATCCGGTCAAAACTCCAACTAACGGCAACCTGCCGCGAAAGGATGAAAAATATGAACGAATCTAAGAACTCCCAAAATCAGAACTCGAAGACAAACAAGGCTCAGAACAATTCACAGAATAATTCCCGGAATAACTCTCAGAACAACTCTCAGAACAATTCTCAGAACAATTCTCAGAATAATTCTCAGAATAATTCTCAGAATAATTCTCAAAATCAGGTACCTCCCATGCACCGCATTGACGGCGGAAAGGTTCCAAACCGCGCTCATACCGAAATGAACTCGGGCAGAAATTCAAAAAACAGCAAATAATCAAATGACGGCTCGGGCTTGCGCCCGAGCCGCTATTTTCATAGAATATAAAAATCATCTTAAAACGCCTGAAATTATCAGCGGAATGATTCCGCACGCTATAAATATGATATCCCTCGTTTTGATTTTAAAGCCCCTGCGGTAGATAAAATATCCGACAAGCATCAAAGCAAATATTATGACCGACATTATTTCAAGTCCGTCGCTCAGCAAAAGCAGTCCGTAGCCGTAAACCGGTATGAGCAGCTTATATCCGAACGGAGAGTCCGAAATCTCGCCTGCCAAATGCGCGCCTTTTCTCTTGAAATTGAAGAAAAATCCGAAGGCGGCGGCAATTCCGACAGCGCCCCAGACAAAGAACATATACATCTGTGCCATATATCTGTCCGCGTAATTAACGTAATATGATGCACCTGCGTCGCTTGCACGGTTGACCTCAATTAAGTCTTGGAATATCACCGTCAGATTATTTATCGGGGCATATATGATTCCCCATCCCGAAAGCGATTCAAGCTCAAGCAACACCTGTCTGTCAAGCACCGCGCGCGATACAGAGTGGAAGACGTACATAACAAGATACGCAACAAACGCCCAAAGAGCACAGAAAAGAATACCGTCCGGGACTGTATTTCCCTCGCTGAAGAGGAAGGTGAAGATAGAATACATCACCCATCCGAGCAGAAGCGAGAAGAGATAATAGAGCGGCATATATCCGAGCCTAAAGCAGTCGGTCGTTGCCAAAAGGTATATCCAGACCGACACGAAGCTCACCGTGTATACCGTGAATATCTGTATCGCGCCCGAAAGGTAATGCGCAAGTGCCATTTTCGTCCTTTTTATCGGGAAAAAGAAGAGCGTATCGAGATTTCTTCGTGTCTTGAAGACCGAAAGCTCCAAAATCGGTATCAAGGTGCAGATAATTCCGAGAATAGCCGCCAACATGTATATTCCCGTCGCACGGTACTGTTCATTTCTCGTGCTTGACGACACTTCCGAAGTCATAATAAGACACACCATGACCGACAGCACCGTAAAAACTATCGTGCGAAGCGTACTCTGCTTTAGTCTGTACTGCAAATATCTTCCAAATACCTTCATTTATTCTCCCCCCTTTCCTCAACCTCTCTGATGAACAGCTCTTCAAAGTCCATCGGCATCTCTTCAACTATCACGGGATGCAGAGCCTCAAGCGCAGTCTTCATCTTCTCGGCGTTTCCCTTGAGTACTATGCGCACAAAGCGTCCGCTCTTTTCAACCGAGACCGCAGGGAGTCCCGCGAAAATGCTCTCGTCAAATTCTTCAAGAAAAGCGAGCTGGAACTTGCAAAAGCTTCCCACCTTTTCGGCAATGTCGCCCGACGACGATACCGTCATTTTATCTATAAGCGCGTATGAATCGCAGAAATCCTCAAGCTCACGGAGCGAGTGGCTTGAAATAAGCACGCTGACTCCGTCCTCCTCGACCGCGCTGTTTATTGCCTTTTTGAATGACAGACGCGCTAAAGGGTCAAGTCCGTCAAACGCCTCGTCAAGAATAAGATACTTCGGCTTGACCGCCAAGGCAAGCGCAATGAAAAGCTGTCGTCTCATGCCCTTTGAGAAGTTGCGTATCGGCTTTTTTGCGTCAAGCCTGAAGAGCTGCATATGCTTATCAAAAACCTCTTTGCTCATGTCGGGATAGAAGGTCTTATACATCGCAAAGAGAGCCGCGCCCGTTGTGTGTACCGTATAATACGGGTCGTCGGGCAGGAAAAAGAGCTTTTGTCTTGCGCTCTCGGTCTGAACGCTCTCGCCGTCAATGAGTATCTCGCCCTTGTCCGCCTTGTATACGCCCGTGATAAGTCTGAGCAGCGTCGTCTTGCCCGCGCCGTTGATGCCGACAAGTCCCATGACGCTTCCCTCGCGAAGCTCTAAATTTATGTCCTTTAAAATCCGGTTTCCGCCCAAAGAGTGCGAAACATTATTTATCTTTATCATCTTTTCCGTACACCTCCTCTATCCAGCTCATAAGACTGCGCCTCGACACGCCCATGTCGCGCAGCGCGTAAATAATGCTTTTCTTGTCAGGCTCATTCTCTCCTCCGCCTTCGCCCCAGATCACGAACGCGCCCTTTTTGGGCAGAGAGCAAATGAATTTGTCCTCTTCAAGCAGAGAATACGCCCTTGCGACTGTATTTGGGTTGACACCAAGCTCACCTGCCAGGGCGCGCACGCTCGGGAGTTTTTCTCCCGCTTTAATTATGCCGAGCTTTATATATTCCTTATATCGCTCGGCAATTTCAAGATAAACGTCCTGTTTTCCCGAAAAACTCGTTTGCATTTTTTCCTCCTCTTCAAAATCTGTATTATCTGTATTAACTGTATCATCTGCATTATAGCATTATACGCCGCATATGTCAATAGGTTTTAAAAAAATTACAAAAATTTTTTTGACGGCTATAATGTGACAAATTACGCATATATAGCGTATTATAATGTTCTTAAAACCATTTTTTACCATTTTTTGAAAAAGAGGACCGACAAAAATGCAAAACACTGAAAAAAATACGGATAAATATAAAAAGGAGACGAAAAGGATCTCATTAAAATCGATTGGCGAAAAGTTGCGTGAAAAAGACGAGGTCGAGGTGCGTTCAAGGCTGCGCTTTTGCGTCAATTTTGCGCTGACGGTCGCAACTGCCTACATGCTCGGCGGAGCAAAGCTGCTTTTTTCTACATATCCGCTATGTCTCGCGCTCTTATGCTCGCACAGAAAAAAACTCCTCCCCATCTCGCTGGGACTTATAATATCGGCTATTGCAGGGCTTCTGCCCGATATATATGTCTTCGCCTGCATCGCGGTTCCGCTCGTCAGACTGCTTATGGCGTGTATGCCCTCGGTCTTCTCTGAGATGAGTGACGTTAAGAAATCGACGGCGACGGGAATCATCAGATTTAACTCGAAGCTGCCCGAAAAACAAAGCGTCGGCACAACCGCAAAAAAGCAGGCAGGCGCGCCGTTCTCATCGCTTCATATATTTGAAGAAAAGCTCTCTATGCGCGTCCTTACCGCCGCACTCTGCGGTCTTCTTGCGGGACTTTTTTCAATGATACGCTCGAATTTTTCCTTTTATTCACTCTGGGGAACGCTCTTTCTTACGGCGGCATGCCCCCTGTCCGTCCTTCTTCTCGGCGGCATGTTCGGCGGTATACAAGGTAAATTCTATCCGCTCGTCTCGCTCACGGCTGCGGGCGCGGCATGCGTATTCGCCGCAAAGACAATGACCGTTATCGGCATGCCGATGGCACCCTTTCTCGCAATGCTTCTGACGCTTTTTATAACGCAGGTTCACGGACTTTTGCCGGGAGGCATCTCAGCTATTCTTTTCGGGCTTGTGCTTGACCCCGTATATATGCCCCTGCTTCTCATATGCTCTCTGCTCTTTTTCCTCATTTCAAGCGTGCGCCGAGGAGTCGGCCTTGCCGTTGTCTGCGCCGCGGTCGTCGTCTGGTGCTACTACATCGGCGGCACGCAGGGACTTGTCGGGATCCTTCCCCCGATGCTTTTGGCAATCCCCGTTTATATGATGTGCGACAAATACCGCGAGATAATGTGCGCGCCGTACAACCGCGACGCCGTAATGGCAGGCGGAGTATATTTTGCCGAGGCGGTTACCGAAAAAAACAAAAACGAGGCGGTGCGCGAACGTCTCGGCGCACTCTCGGAGATCTTCTCCGCACTGTCGGAGACCTTCTGCAAGCTCTCGGACAAGCGCCGCCGTCCCGATGCCTTGGGGCTTAAAAGAATATGTGAGAACGAATTTGACACCTCATGCAAAAATTGCCAAAATCACGAGCTTTGCTACGGAAGCGAATACAAGACCCTTTTGAATGCGCAAAGTACGCTGACCGCCGCACTGCACTCAAAGGGCAGCGTTGACAAAGGCGATATCGACCCCGATTTCTGCAATCTCTGCCCATATTCGGAAAATATCGCAAAGGGCATAAACCGCGCGGTATCCGACGCGACCGAAAGCATGATAAAGAACGAAAAGCTCGGATTTTTCGCCTCAAGCTACGAGGACATCAACGAGATTCTGTGCGATGCGCTTGAAAACGACGGCGAGGAATACACCGCCGACCAATCCTCGGCGGAAAAGATATTTGATATGCTCTACGAGCACGGATTCCGTGCGGGAGGTGTCGTTGTGTTCGGAAAAAGAAGCAAAAATATAGTCATCAAGGGGCTTCCGTCCGCAGACAAACTGAGCGCGAAAAAGGCGGATGCCGTGAGAGTCGCGGCAGGAGAGATCGTCGGCGCAGAGCTTGGAGAGCCGATATTCGAGCTCGGGCGCGACGGCACGGTCATGCGCCTGTGCTCAAAGCCGCAGTTCAAGGCAAAATGCTCAAGAGGCAATATCGCCGCCGAAACAGACCTGAGTGAGCCACAGCTTAACACAAGCTCACTCTATATCGACCCATTTGATACCAAAGACGAGCCTGACGAAGTCTGCGGCGACACGTCAAACTCTTTTATCACGTCCTCTTCTTATTTCTATTCGCTCATCAGCGACGGAATGGGCAACGGCGAGGAAGCGGCATTTGTATCGGGAGTCTGTTCAATGTTTATCGAAAAAATGCTCTCGGCAGGAAACCGCGCTGACATAACCGTGCGAATGCTCAATAATCTTTTGCGAAACGAGAACATGGGGCGAGGTGGCGAATGCTCCGCGACCGTCGACCTATGCGAGCTTGACCTGATAAGCGGAACGGCGTCATTTATCAAAAGCGGTGCGGCACCGACGTATATCGTGCGTTCGGGTACTGTCTACAAGGTCTACTCACGCACGATGCCGATAGGAATTTTAAAGGACACCGACACGAAGATAAGCAAATTTGACACGAAAAAGGGCGATATTATAATCATGATGTCGGACGGCTGTTGTCCCGACAGCGAGGACTGCCCGTGGCTGGTCGACTTTTTGTGTGAATATATGTCCAAAAAAGAGAAAAACGCGCTCGGTGTTGAGTCCGAATGTGAAATCTTAAAGGACAAGCTGCTCTCGCTTGCAGTTAAGAATTTTCCCGAAGGCAAGCCGCGCGACGATATCTCGGTCTCGGTAATAATTATCGAATAAACATATATACAGCCCATACACCGCCTTCACCACCCAAAATCCTTTGCACTCTTGACAAACAGAACATTTTAAGTTATAATGGTATTACAATGAGTAAATTTTTTCTTCTAAGAGAAAGGCGGTATACTATGACTAGTATTCCCGAGATATTCGGCTGTATGGTATTCAACGACGCGGTCATGCGCCAAAGGCTCCCCAAGGACGTTTATAAGTCCCTGACCTATACTATCCAGACGGGCAAAACAATAGACGTCTCGATTGCAAACGTCGTCGCAAACGCGATGAAGGACTGGGCGGTCGAAAAAGGCGCAACGCACTACACTCACTGGTTCCAGCCTCTGACGAGCGTGACTGCCGAAAAGCACGACTCCTTTATCTCGCCTATCGGCGGAGACAAGGTAGTCATGGAATTTTCGGGCAAGGAGCTGATAAAGGGCGAGTCCGATGCCTCGTCGTTTCCCTCGGGCGGTCTGCGCGAGACCTGTAACGCGCGAGGCTACACCGCGTGGGACCCCTCGTCCTACGCCTTCATAAAGGACAAAACGCTCTATATACCCACCGTCTTTTGCTCGTACACCGGCGACGCACTTGACACAAAAACTCCCCTGCTCCGTTCAATGGATGCGCTCAGCAATCAGGCACTCCGCATCCTCTCGCTGTTCGGCGACAATACCGCAACGCGAGTCTCGACCTCGGTCGGCGCAGAGCAGGAATATTTCCTTGTAAATAAGGAATACTACGACAAGCGCGACGATCTGCTATACACGGGACGCACGCTCTTCGGCAACTCCGCGCCGAAAACACAGCAGCTTGAGGACCACTACTACGGACCGCTTAAAACCAACGTCTCCGAGTTCATGCACGAGCTTGACGAGGAGCTTTGGAAGCTCGGTATCACATCAAAGACCAAGCACAACGAGGTCGCCCCCTCTCAGCATGAGCTTGCGCCGATATATGTTACGACAAATGTCGCCGTCGACCAGAATCTTATCGTCATGGAAATGATAAAAAGAGTCGCAGAGCGACACGGACTCGTCGCTCTTCTCCACGAAAAGCCCTACGCCGGCATAAACGGCTCGGGCAAGCACAACAATTGGTCAATTGGAACCGATACCGGCAAAAATCTGCTCTCGCCCGGCAAAAATCCTGCATCGAATACGCAGTTTTTGCTCGTTCTCTCGGCAATCATCAAGGCGGTCGACGACTATCAGGACCTGCTCCGTGTTTCGGTTGCAACCGCAGGAAACGACCACCGTCTCGGCGCGGACGAGGCACCCCCTGCCATCGTATCGATATTCCTCGGAGACGAGCTTGAGGAGTTAGTTGAGGCAATCGTCGGCGAGACAGACTACACCGACCGCGCGCGCCGCACAATGGACCTCGGAGTGCCGAGCGTCCCGACCTTCCGTTACGACTCGACCGACCGAAACCGTACGTCCCCCTTTGCCTTTACGGGCAACAAATTTGAGTTTAGAATGGTTGGCTCGTCGCAAAACATAGCACTTGCCAACATCGTGATAAACTCAGCCGTCGCAAAGGTGTTCAGAGACTTTGCCGACACACTGACCGGCTCGGCGGACATTGAGCGCGATGCAAGAGAGCTTATCAAGAACACGCTGAAGGCTCACAAGCGCATAATCTTCAACGGAAACGGCTACTCGCCAAAGTGGCGTGAGGAAGCAGAACGCCGCGGACTTCTCAACTTTAAGACCTCGGTTGACTCGCTCTCCTGCATGACCGCAGAGAAGAACATAGACCTCTTTACCTCACTCGGAGTAATGAGCGAAGTCGAACTTCGCGCACGCGAGGAAATAATGTTTGAAAACTACTCGAACATCATCGACATCGAGGCTAAGACCATGGTCGATATCACAAACAAAAAAATCATTCCCGCAATAGAAAACTACATAGAAAAGCTTTGCCGCACGGCTAAGGACAAGCAGGATATATTCGGTTCAAACATCAATTCGGGACTTGAACGCCGCGTTATCGCCGACCTCTCGTCGCTCGCAACCGAGGCGTTTGACATCGCCGTCAAGCTGAAATCCGCCGCCCAAACCGCCGAAAGCGAGGCTGACTTCAAGGTCTCCGCCTTCTCATACAAGGATAAGGTTATTCCCCTTATGAACAGGCTCCGCACGGCAGTAGACAAAGCCGAAACGATCGTCCCTTCCGACCTCTGGCCTCTGCCCTCGTATGGAGAGATGACGTTGAAGCAATAAAGAACGCGAGGACTTGTCGGGCGACCGTGCCTCCGTTCGATTCGTTTTGCGACAATCGAGACTGCATTTTTGGGTGCGACATCTCGGTTGTCGCACCATTTTTAATATTTTTCAAATATTTTTATAAACCCTATTTACAAACAAGAACATTTGTGCTATAATGTACTCATAAAAGTTAAATCTGATGATAATTGAAGGGCGAATGGCACATGGCGACACAAAAAACACAATATCAAGAGCAAATAAAAACCGTCTGTTTTACAGGTCACAGGAACCTTGACACCTACTCGCCGTCCTCCGTCTCGAAAGCCCTGAACAAAGCCCTCCGCATGCTCATCTCCCACGGTGTAGAGTGCTTTATGGCAGGAGGCGCCCTCGGATTTGACACATTGGCGGCGCTCTGTGTCCTTGAACTCAAAGAGGAATTTCCCCATATATCGCTCGAATTGATACTTCCCTGCAAAAATCAAACGAAGATGTGGAGCGACTCAAACAAAACGATCTACAACGAGATACTCAAAGAAGCAGACAGCGTTGAATACGTCGCAGAAACATATACCGCAAACTGCATGCATGACCGCAACCGTCGGCTCGTCGACAAAAGCGACATGTGTGTTGCATTTTTTGAGCACAGCGGCGGAGGCACGGCGTACACCGTCGCCTACGCGCTAAAGCAGGGCAAAGAGGTAATTAATATCGCCGAGTTGATTTAAAATCAAACCGCATTAAAAAAGTGAAGCCCCCGCTTCACTTTTTTATATTTCTGATACTGACTTCCCCCGTGCGAATGACAGCGCTTTCACTCTCACCGTCACGCAACAGTAAAAGTCCCCCGTCATCCGTAACGCCAAGCACCTCACCGCCGCCTATCATCTCGCCTGCGCTGAAAAGGTCAACGTGCGCCCCCGAGAGCATAAACCTCTCTCGGTATTCCTTCATATATTCACGGCGGGACGGACAGTCGGCATTGTCGAGAAGAGCATCAACAATTCCGCCGATTATCGCCTGTCTCTGCTCTTCGTCTATCTCACCGATGCTTGCCGCAACACCTCGCAGCTCCTCGGGAAAATCATTCTTGCCGACATTTATCCCTATCCCGACGATTATCGCGTTTCTGTCGCCCACCGTGACCGTCTCGGTCAAAATTCCCGAGACCTTTCCCTGCTCACTGTATACGTCATTGACCCACTTTATCTTCATGCGCTCGCCCGTCGCGTTCTCAATCGCGGACGCGACCGCAACCGCCGCCGCGGTAGTGACCGATATCGCATCCGCCAGAGCCTTTTGCGTGAAATAGAGCAACGACATATATATTCCGCGTCCGCCGCGGCTCAAAAAACTCCGTCCGAGTCTTCCCCTGCCCGCGCTCTGCTCTCTCGCGACAAAAAGCACCGGCTCAAGACCCTTGCAAGAGAGCGCGTACCTCTTTGCCTCGGCGTTGGTCGAATCGATCGTGTCGTATTCAAAAATTTTGACCTTCCTGCGCATTTTTCTCTCCAAATCATTTTTTATACGCCAATTATACCATTTTGAAGTTAATATGTCAACAATGCTCGGCACAAGCGCAAAATGTTTTCAAAATATACTTGATTTATGTCAAGAAATAGTTTATCATATACCTTGTATTAACCGAAAGGAACGTAACCATGAATAGAATACTTAAAAAAGTGATCCTGATAATTTCGGCATCGGCACTCCTGCTTTCAATGCTTGCAGGTTGCCAACCCGTCGAAAATGAGAGCGAAAGTGAAAGCGAAAGCGGCACCGAGTCCGAGACAACAGAAAGAGACTTTGATTATCTCTCGGCAAACATATCGGACTACATAACCCTCTCTCCCTCGGAATACAAAAACAACACGGTCACCCTCGGCACACAATACATTATAACCGATGAGGATGTTGACGAATATATCAACGCACAGCTTTTCGAGAACAAAACCAAAACCAACGGAGACGAGCAGGTGACAGATCAGCCCATAAAGCTCGGCGACTCGGCGTTTATCTACTACACGGGATATCTTGACGGCGAGAAATTTGAGGGCGGCTCAAACGCCGACAGTGATGAGCCTCACGAGCTTTCTATCGGGTCCGGTTCGTTTATTCCCGGCTTTGAAGACGGACTTGTTGGCGTTGTTCCAAATCAGACAAGCAAAGACTCTCCCTTCGAGCTTCACGTCACCTTCCCCGAAAGCTATCATTCGGCGGATCTCGCAGGTAAAGCCGTCGTCTTCAAGGTTTGGATCGAGTATATCGTTCAGTACACGATTCCCGAGTTTAACGACGATTTCGTCAAAGAAACTCTTAAGTTTGACGGAAACGCAGAAGAATACAGAGAAAACATAAAAAATGACCTTCAAAATGATGCGACTGAGGCGGCAGAGTCCGAGGCTCTTTCGGCAATTCTTAATAAGCTTATCGATGCTGCAGAGTTTCATGAATACCCCGAGCAGTCGATAAACTATTGGTACAACGCATACGTAGACCAATATGAGTACTATATGCAGTATTACTCAATGTACGGCTACAAATTCGACTCGCTTGATGACTTTGTAAAAATATATCTCGGTCTTAAGGACGGCGAGGATTGGAAGGAAATAACCCGTGGATACGCAAAAGAGATAGTGGAAAACTCTCTTGTCTATTACGCGATCGCGGACGAACAAAACTTTTCCGCGTCTGACGAAGAATTTGGTGCCGAGGCAAAAAGGCTTGCCGAATACTATTCTTCAAGCAGCAAGATCTACACGGTTGACGAGATAATCGAAACGGTCGGCGAGTCGGCAATAAAGCAGAATATCATTTTCGAAAAGGTCGAAAATTTCATTATGGACAACTGCACAATAGAATATGAGGACGTTGAATAAACATTTCGGGGCGCAGATGCGCCCCGACTTTTTATCAAACAGAAAAAATCAGCATAAAATATGTCAGTGAAGCGAATTTTTGCGCAGAAGTGTTGAAAACACGGAAAAACTGTGCTATAATTCAGTAGACAAAATTCATTGATTACTTTTTTACTGCCGCAAAGCGGCAAATCGGAGGTCTATTATGTCATTTTGTGAGATTTCACCCGAAGAATTCGATTACTCCCCCTTTCGCCTTATCGGCAAGGACTATCTGCTAATAACCACGCCCGACGGCTCGAAAAGCTCGGGCGCGAACGCCATGACAGCAAGCTGGGGCGGTGTCGGAATTCTTTGGAACAAGCCTGTCGCGACGGTATATGTCCGTCCTCAAAGATATTCATACGGTCTTTGCGAGAAGAGCGACCGTTTCTCTCTTTGTATTCTCTCCGAGGAATACCGTGACGCGCTCAAAATTTGCGGAACAAAATCGGGCAGAGATACCGACAAACTAAAGGATTGCTCGCTCTCCTGCACGGAAATTGACGGTGTCAAGGTCATTGAGCAGTCGAAGGTCGCCATGCTCTGCCGCAAGCTGTACGCGGATGACATAAAAAAGGATAATTTCATCGACGAAGAACCGCTTAAAAATTACCATGCAAACGACTTCCACCGTTTCTATATTCTCGAGATTGAAAAGATACTCGTAAACGACTGAAAACCCTATCGCCACCACACACGGAGAAAAAATGGACATTCAAAAAACAGTATTTGATATCTGCCGCAAGGCAAAGGACTCATCGCGCGCTTTTTCGGTGCTAAGCACCGCGAAAAAGAATCTTCTGCTCTCTGACATCGCCCTGGCACTCAAGGAGAACAAAAACAAAATAATCGATGCCAACAAGCTTGACCTTTCACTCGCACGTGAAAACGGCATACCCGACCACATGCTCGACAGGCTCATGCTGAGCGACTCGCGCATTGACGGCATCTGCGACTCTCTGCATGCTCTCATAGGACTCAAGGACCCCGTCGGCTCGGGCGAGCTTTTCACCACTCCGAACGGACTTGAGATCACCTGCTCACGCGTGCCGCTCGGTGTCGTCGCCATAATTTACGAGGCGAGACCGAACGTCACCGTCGATGCGGCGGCACTCTGCTTAAAGACCGGCAACGCAACCGTTCTGCGAGGCGGTAAGGAGGCGGCAAACACCAATCTTTGCCTCATTGAGATAATGCGCGCCTGCATTGAGAAAAACGGCATCTCGCCCGATATTTTGGGCTTTGTAGAGCCGTCCCTCGGTCACGAAGGCGCAGACGCGCTCATGTCGGCGCGAGGGCTTGTTGACGTGCTGATCCCGAGAGGCGGGAAAAAGTTGATCTCCGCCGTTGTCGAAGGCTCCAAGGTTCCCGTAATCGAAACGGGAGCCGGAAATTGCCATCTGTACGTCGATGCCTCAGCAGACCTTGATATGGCAGTCAAAGTCGCCATCAACGCAAAATGCTCGCGCCCTGCCGTCTGCAACGCCATTGAGACTCTGCTCGTCCACGAGAATGTCGCCGACGAATTTCTCCCGAAATTCGCCTCTGCCGCGGCTGAAAAATACTCCCTTGAGCTTCGCGGGTGCGAAAAGACATGCTCAATTCTCAAAAACATATCTCACGCAACAGAATCCGACTACGAGACCGAATACGACGATTACATTTTAGCGATAAAGATTGTCTCCTCTCTCGACGAAGCCATCGCTCACATCAATAAATACAACACCGGTCACAGCGAGTCGATAATAACAAACGACCGCGCCGCCGCCGACAGATTTAAAAAGCTCGTCGATGCCGCCGCAGTCTACGTCAATGCCTCAACTCGCTTTACCGACGGCGGTGAGTTCGGCTTCGGTGCCGAGATAGGTATCTCAACTCAAAAGCTCCACGCACGCGGTCCCATGGGTCTGTACGCCCTCACTACTCAAAAATATCTCATTGAAGGTAATGGGCAGGTTAGATAGAGGATGCGGGGGATGCGTTGGGGAAACCCTTTTGAGAAAAGGGTTCTCCCCAAACCCCTTCCTAAAACCTTTAATATTTGGGGTTCTAACTGCCGTGAGATGACGCTATATGCACCGTTATGTTGAACTAAATCAAACTCAATTTGGTGCAAACCGCTCCTCGCCGTGCGAGGAGTCCGAGTTAGATTTCATTTTCAGCCTGCTGTTCGCTTGTGTATTGAAACAGTATTGAACCCAGCCAAGAATGTCAATTGAAGCTTATAAATCATTTAAGTTGAAGTGACAATGTGTAAAAACAGATTTGTTATCAACCAATTTTAGGAAGTTCAACTAATCTTATCGAAAATTTTTGGGGAGGTAGAAATCGCATCTCCCACGCCGGAGGCAAAATGAAATTTTTAATTGCAAGTGATATACACGGAGACGCGGTATGCGCGAGGGCGATGATTGATGCCGCGGAAAAAGAAAATGCCGACAGAATACTTTTGCTTGGCGACCTTCTTTATCACGGACCGAGAAACGACCTGCCCGAGGGGTATGCGCCCAAGAATGTCATCGAAATGCTGAATGGCATTGCGGACAGGCTTATCTGTGTCAGGGGAAACTGCGAGGCTGAGGTTGACCAAATGGTGCTTAACTTCCCTTGTATGTCGGACACGGCGGTCGTATTTGACTCGGAGAGGAATGTGGCAATTTACATGTCGCACGGACACATATACAACCCCGAAAATCTGCCGCCCATGCCGTGCGGTTCGGTTTTTCTCTACGGTCACACGCATCTTTTATCGATTGAGAGAAAGGATGGGATTTTATGCCTGAATCCCGGCTCGATTAGTCTTCCGAAGGGCGGAAATCCCAAGACCTACGCAACGTATGACGGCGGTATTTTCGAGATAAAGACCTTCGGCGGAGAGGTTATAATGAGAGCGAAGCTGTAAAAAACGTTTTAGGTAACAGAAAATTTACATTTTTTTGTCTCTGCCCTCTTGCAAAAAGAGCAATAATATTATATAATGAACTGTAAAATTGTGTAATGCCGTCAATGCGGCAAAACGACTTATATTTTTGGAGGTATCACATATGGTAGTAGCCGGCGATTTTAAGAACGGTATTACATTTGAAATGGAAGGTAACGTATTCCAGGTTATCGAATTCCAGCACGTTAAACCCGGTAAGGGTGCGGCTTTTGTCCGTACAAAGCTCAAAAACGTAATTTCCGGTGCTGTTGTCGAAAAGACATTCAGCCCCACAGATAAGTTTGAGAACGCATACATCGAGAGAAAGGATATGCAGTATTCCTACAACGATGGCGATCTTTACTACTTCATGGACATGGAGACATTCGACATGCTCCCCTTGAACGCAGACAAGCTCGGCGATAATTTCAAGTTTGTCAAGGAAGAGATGATGTGCAAGATCATTTCCTACAAGGGAAACGTCTTCGGCGTTGAGCCTCCCATTTTCGTTGAGCTTGAGGTTACGGATACAGACCCCGGATTTGCAGGCAACACTGCAACCAACACTCTTAAGCCCGCTACGCTTGAGACAGGCGCGGTAATCAAGGTTCCGCTCTTCATCAACGTAGGCGACGTTCTTAAGATCGATACACGTACAGGTGAATATCTCTCCCGTGCATAATATCTGAAATAAAACGGGAGACACACTCTCCCGTTTTAAACTATCTGCTCATGGGCGCAATACGCCCATTTTGAGCGACAAAAAAATACAAAGTGAGGAAAAAACAATGACACTTACCGAAAGAACAGCTTATATCAAGGGACTTTGCGAAGGACTCGGACTTGACAAGAAGGACACCCCTGAGGCAAAAATCATAAACGCTCTCCTTGAGCTTTGCGAGGAGATGGCACTTGAAATCGAGGACATTGAGTCCGATATCGACGAGCTTGCAGACTATTGCGAGGAGCTTGACGAAGACCTCGGCGACGTTGAGGAGGTTCTCGTTGAAATGGACGACGACTACGACGACTATGATGACTTTGACGACGAAGACTTTGACGATGAGGATTGCGACGGCGAATGTGACGACTGCGAGCTTTGCGGCTCCTGCGAATTTTGCGACGACGACAACTATTTTGAGATAGTCTGCCCCTCCTGCGGCGAGACGGTCTGCTTTGACGAGTCCGTAAACTCCGAAAACCTCACCTGCCCCGCATGCGGTGCTGAGATCGGCGCAATTACCGACGACAAGGAATAATTAAAATTTAATAAATCGAAAAGCGAGTCATGTGCGAAACGTGACTCGCTTTTCGATTGATGACAAATCCCACGGCGTGGTCTTCAGGAAGTTTTCGCCCGCAGAGTTTTCGTAGAAAACTCGGGCAAATCACGCAAAGCGTGTTTGCAATTTTTCTCAAAAGGCGGCGCCCATCCAAGGCGCGAAAACGCAAAGCGTAGAAGGATAGCCCACTGCCCCGCCTGTGCGGTATTGGTCGCCGTCGCAACGGCGAAATATCCTTACGGCGTCTTCTTTTTGCCAAGCTTTTTCTTTGCGCCTGTGCTGCCAAAGAAAAAGCGGGCTATCGGTTATAAATATGCAATATTCTATTGAATATGAACCTTGTCATCGATCTGAAGCGAGTCATGTGCGAATCATGACTCGTTTTTCGGTTCTATAATAAATGTTGGGGTAACCAACAGATATAGCGAAAAAAAACAATAA
>JBJDZM010000011.1:0-3601 GCA_051867975.1 Eubacteriales bacterium
GCCAAATTATTTCTCTTAGATTTTTTTACCCCAACTATTGACAAAGAGCCAAAAAAACAGAGGGAGAAATCCTCTGTCATTTTTCGTATTTTGATAACTCGGTATCGATTATCTTTTTTACATGCTCGGACAGCTCGCGCACATTCATTTCCTTGTACTGCTCATAGTAAATCGGGTCGTGAAATATCACCTTGGTCTTCACACGCTTAAGCGAGTTTTTGCCGTACACCTTGTAGGAATCAACTACCGTGACAGGCACGACCGGGCACTTTGCATGCGTGGCGCAGATAAAACAACCCTGTTTGAATTCTCCCGTGCGGTTTCCTTGGTCCTTATAATAGATTCCCTCGGGAAAAACGAGGTATATTCTGCCTTCTTTTGCGCCGTTGGCAAGCGCACGCATCGCACGCATCTGGTCCTTCACGCTTTCTTTATCAATGCTTATTCCGTCAAGAAGCGCGGAAAACTGCTTGCCCAAAAATTGGTCTGCTCTTCTCTTGTCAATAAGGAACGAACACGGTCTTTCATGTCCCGCTATTATTCCCATCGGATCGTACCGTCCTTGATGGTTCGAGAACATGATGTATCCGCCGGTCTTTGGCAGATTTTCTCTGCCTTCATACTCGGTCTCGACTCTCGATGTCCTTACAACAATCTTCACAACCTTCTGTGCCAGCGCATATCTCTCTTCTTCGGAATACTTTTCGGGGTGCTTTGCGTAATAAGACATCTTCGGAACATAATAGAATATTCTGAAAATATTAATTACTATGACGTAAATAAAACGTAACATTTACTCCTCCGAACACAGCGGAGCCGTCATACCTTTTCCGCCATGTAGTAAATAAAGTCTCGGGTGTCATCCCAGCCGATGCAAGGGTCGGTAATCGACTTGCCGTATATTCCCTCGCCTATCTTCTGGCAACCCTCTTCGATATAACTCTCAATCATAAAGCCCTTGAAAATGCGGTTGATATCCGAATTCAGCTCACACGAGTGGAGCACCTCTTTGGCAATTCGCATCTGCTCCTTGTATTTCTTTCCGGAATTTGCATGGTTGCAGTCGACGATAAGGGCAGGATTCTGGAGTCCGCGCTTTGAGTATTCAGCGCAAAGATGCTCAATGTCCTCGTAGTGGTAGTTCGGCAGAGACTCACCGTGCTTGTTGACATATCCGCGGAGTATGCTGTGTGCAAGCGGATTTCCCTTCGATTTTACCTCCCAGCCGCGATAGAGGAAGGTATGCGCATGCTGAGCCGCCATAACCGAGTTGAGCATTACCGAAATGTCTCCGCCTGTGGGGTTTTTCATGCCTACGGGTATCTCAATTCCGCTTGAGACAAGTCTGTGCTGCTGGTTTTCAACCGAGCGCGCTCCGATGGCAACGTATGAAAGAAGGTCGTAGAGATACTGATAATTCTCGGGGTAAAGCATCTCGTCCGCGGTAAACATACCTGTCTCTTCGATAACACGAAGGTGAAGATGTCTTATCGCGATTATTCCTGCCAGCATATCCGAATCCTTCTCGGGGTTGGGCTGATGCAACATTCCCTTGTATCCGTCGCCCGTCGTTCTCGGCTTGTTCGTATATACTCTCGGAATAATTATCAGCTTGTCCTTGACGTCCTCGCTGACCTTTGCAAGTCTCGTGCAGTAGTCCATGACCGAGTCCTCGTTGTCAGCGGAACAAGGACCTATTACAAGCAGCTTTTTATCCGATTCCCCCGAAAAGACGCGCGCAACCTCTGCGTCGAAAAGTTTTTTCTTCTCGCGCGACTGCTCGCTCAAGGGGTACATTTCTCTTATTTCCTTCGGTATAGGTAGCTTTCTGACAAATTCCATATTCGTCTCCATAATTATATTAAAAAATTTGTTTCAAAATTCCATTTAAACGAATTAATTTTATCACCGATTTGTTAACTGTGTGTTAATAGTGTTAAAATTCATGCAAATATGCAAAAAATGCCCAATCAGAAGTCTGTTTTAGGGCATTTTTTATGTATTTTGAGTCAATAAACGGCAGATATTTCAGTTTATTCTTGATTTTCGATAAGCAATAGCGCCTTTTTGATTTCCGACGAGGAATAGCCCATGCGCACAAGAGAAGCATACATCTTTTCCCTCTCGTGCCGTTCCGCGGGAATTTGCGAATACCTTTTTTCTATCGCTTTGGCGCAATTTTCCGCAAAATCGGCGTTTTCGATTGATTCAAGCGCACCTCTGATAACACCGTCGGAAAAGCCTTCCTCTCTGAGCTTTTGCAAAATTCTGCTCCTGCCCCAGAGCTTTGAAAGCATTATCTCGGCGCGTCTTGCGGCGATTTCATCCTCATCGACAAAGCCCCGTGACTTGACTATGTCAATCGCCATTGAGCTTGATTCCTTTGAAAAACCTTTTTGTATAAGCTTTCTGTAAAGAGATTTCAACGAACCTTGAGTGTATGCGAAACTCGCACACGCCGACATATACGCCGCGGTGACGTCAGCCGCGCGGTCAAGCTCATAAAGCTCATTCTCGCCGATAGCACCCATATCAAGCCCAAGCCCGTCAAGAAGTTCATCAAGTATCACGAACTCAACGCACTCGCAACCGCTTTGATTTGAGACCTCGACCGACACGCAAACCGTCGTATCGGCGCGCCGAATTATCCCCTTTACCGATGCACAGCCACTCATTCTTACTCGTCGTCCTCAAGCGTGCGAATGTCGAAATCGTCCTCGTCACCGCCGTCAAGCTCAAATTCTTCTTCATTGAGTATTCCGTCATTTTTGAGCATATGCTCTCTTACCTTTGCCTCTATTTCCGCCGCAAACTCGGGGTTGTCCTCAAGAATTTTTTTGACGTTCTCCTTGCCCTGCGCGAGTCGGTTTCCGTCGTATGAAAACCACGATCCGCTCTTCTTGATGATGTCCGACATGATTGCGAAATCGAGTATCTCGCCCATGCGTGAGATTCCCTTTCCGTAGAGTATATCAAACTCCGCAACGCGGAAGGGGGGAGCGACCTTATTCTTTACGATCTTACACTTGACACGGTTTCCGTATATATCCGAGCCGTTTTTGAGCTGCTCGGTCTTTCTGATATCTATTCTCACCGACGCGTAGAATTTGAGCGCACGACCGCCCGTCGTCGTCTCGGGGTTGCCGTACATCACTCCGACCTTTTCACGAAGCTGGTTGATGAACACGACGATACAGTTGCTCTTGGAGATAACGGCGGTCAGCTTTCTCATAGCCTGCGACATAAGGCGCGCCTGAACACCGACGGTCGCCTGACCCATATCTCCGTCTATCTCCTGCTTAGGAACGAGCGCCGCAACCGAGTCCACGACGATAACGTCGATAGCACCCGAGCGCGCAAGCGACTCGGTGATAGAGAGCGCATCCTCTCCGCAGTCGGGCTGGGAAACGAGCAGGTTAGCGATATCAACTCCGAGAGCCTTTGCGTAAACAGGATCGAGCGCATGCTCGGCATCGATAAACGCCGCCTCGCCGCCTGCCTTCTGCACCTCGGCAATGATATGCAGAGCGACCGTCGTCTTACCCGAGGACTCGGGACCGAAGATCTCAATAATTCTTCCCTTCGGCACGCCGCCGATACC
>JBJDZM010000011.1:3701-17351 GCA_051867975.1 Eubacteriales bacterium
AAATAAGGAAGGCAACTTACATGGATATCAAACAGGCAATTGAACAATTCTACGCTCTGCAATCAAAAATAAGCGCATACGCGCACGCCATGGATATTATTTACTATGACGGTGCAACCACGGCTCCCAAGGGTACGGCGCAGAACCGCGCCCACGCGCTCGCTATTCTGAGTGAAGAGACATACAAGCTCTCGACGGGGGATGAGACCGTTGCGCTTCTCGAACTTCTCGGCGAACACAAGGACGAACTGAATGAAAAGGATGCTCGCGCGCTCCGCCTCATGTCACGTGACCTTGACGAGATGAAGAAGATTCCGATGGACGAATACATCGCGTATCAGGAGCTTTTGGTCGAGGCGGACGACGTCTGGCACCGCGCAAAAGAGACGAGCGACTTCGAGCTTTTCCGCCCCGTACTTGAAAAAATATTCGACACGACAAAGAAATTCGCGGCGTATTGTGCGCCCGAAAAAGAGCCTTACAACTACTGTCTTAACAAATATGAGGACGGACTCACAATGGAAAAATGCGACGAGTTTTTCTCCGCCCTCAAGGAGAAGATCGTCCCTCTCATCAAAAAAATCGGAGAGGCGGAGCAGGTCGACGACTCTTGCATCAAGGGTGACTTTGACGAGCGTGAACAGGAGAAATTTGCCTACGAGCTTATGAAGACCATCGGAATCGACCTCGACCGATGCGGTCTCGGCACCACCGAGCATCCCTTCACGACGAGTATCGGCTCACAGTACGATCTGCGTATCACAACAAATTTCAAGCGCGAGAATATGTCGTCCTCGATGTTCAGCGTCATTCACGAGGGCGGTCACGCGCTCTACGACATGAACTCATCGGAAGACCTCGCCTACACCTGTCTTGACGGCGGCGTTTCGATGGGTATTCACGAAAGCCAGAGCCGTTTTTACGAAAATCTGCTCGGCAGAAGCTATGAATTCGTCTCCTACATATTCCCGAAAATGCAGGAATGTTTCAAGGGCAAATTCGTAGGCTGCACAGTCGAGGACGTTTATAAGGCGATAAATCTCGTCACCCCCTCGCTCATTCGCACCGAGGCGGACGAGGTGACATACTGTCTGCACGTAATGATTCGTTACGAGCTTGAAAAGCGCGTTATCGGCGGCGAGCTTGAAGTCAAGGACCTGCCGCGCGAGTGGAACAGACTCTACAAGGAATATCTCGGCGTGGACGTTCCCGACGACAAGCACGGTGTTCTTCAGGACAGCCACTGGTCGGGCGGCGGCATCGGATACTTCCCGTCCTACGCGCTCGGAAGTGCATACGGCGCGCATCTGCTCCACAAGATGAAGGAGAGCGTTGACGTTGAGAAATGTCTGCTTGAGGGCAATTTTGAGCCGATAAACCGGTGGAACCGCGAGCATATCTGGAAGTTCGGCTGCTTGAAGAACCCGAACGACCTGTTGCGCGACGCCCTCGGTGAGGAATTTGACCCGACCTACTACACCGATTATCTCGAAAAGAAATATTCGGCAATATACAACATTTAGCTTTCAGATAACCATAACACGGGCAATCGCCAAAACGACTGCCCGTGTATTCTCTATTTGATTGTTTATCAGCTCGTTGCGGTCTCCTGCGTTGTTTTTTCAGTACTTTGTTCATCTTCATTTGTACTCTTTCGTATCTCTGCATCAATTGGCGAAAAAGTTAACAAAAACAGTGCCACAACGGATAAAGCCAAAGGTAAATACGTCGATATGATATCTATAAGGCTGCTGACCGTGATAGTATTTCCGCCTATTACATAGTGTGCAAGCGGAACAGCCAAATAAACACCGGTTGAAAACAGCATTGCTTTAACATCAACGTAGCCTATTGACATTAATGACGATACGTCTATTATAGCCGTTAAGGCAAAAATGATTATCAGCAAACTCGCCACTGCCGACGTTGCAATCAGAAGAAATGAAATAAATGACCCTCCGTGGAATAAAAAATGAAAGGAATTTATTACTTGCTCGACAGCCGATGTTTGTGCGTTTGCAAGAATCAGAATTATGCAGAGAATTGCCGTGCAGCATTGTCCGGCATTAATCAGCATGCTTTTCAGCGTATATTTTTTCAAAATCAAATTTTTAAGTCGTGTAATCAGAAGCATGCAAATGCCCAAAACAAAAACCGCTTTAGCATTGAAATTTATCGTATAGGATTTAACAAATCCGACAGACACCATAAAAATCAGAACCCTCGTAAAAGTCAATATTGCATATCTCTCTATTACTGTCACGCGGTCAATTGTCTCGGACGCACTGTGTGATTTGGAAAATATTATTTTGAAAACCCTTATCGAATTAATAAAATCCGATACAATTAATCCCCAAAGAACAAAATATAAAACCGCAAGAGCGCATCCGAAAATGCCGCGATAGTATGCCCTACCCATATTAAAAATTCCAAACGCATTGTTAACCATGGTCATTATGTCTGTCTGCTTGCCGTAAAACGATGCGACACCGCAGCCGTACAAGACAGCAATAATGACCTGTATTGCCAATGTACCGACAGACCAAATTTTAGCGACGTTAATCGATTTATTGTCTGAAGGCGATACTGAACTGCTTTTTATTTCTTCCATTATTCTCTCCCCCCTGCAAAAGTTATTCTGACACATCAAAAAGATTTTCAAAGTCATCAGGGTTATCTAATGCGATTATATCGTCCGAGTCGGTGTTCATATTGATAACAGTATTATCTATGTTCTCGAATGTCATAACATCGAGCAAATAACTATGATCTTCGCTATCCTCCGAATCTTCATCCATTATGAACTCAATAGAAGGGCACGTTATGTTTGATAAATCGACTGTAACATCGATACCTAAGTTATTATCTTTAAGTGTGAATATGTTATCTTTTTCTTTAAATTCGGACTCTTCAGAGCCAAGTATCTCGTTTTCTATTATCTCTTGAATTTCAGACAATGTTTCTCTGTTATACTGGTCAATGCTGGATAACAACTCTTGCCCAATATCTTTGGACATTTTTATCCATTTACCTATGTATTCATCTTTAATTGATGTTGTCTGTTTGTTTGACGACATAATAAATGTGTTAAACTTAATTAAAGCAATATCTTCTTTGAAAAAAATTTCCATATCAAAGTCAAAACTTGATTTGCCACTGTTATCCGAATCACTATTGTCGGTATATGATGAATTGATATTTCCTTTTGAAATATAGTATGATGCGTCCTCAGTAATATAAATGGTCAAGCTTCTCCGGAATTGAACTTTTGTTTTGCCGGTTATAACATAGTATGGTTTTGAGTTACTATCATAATATTCCGTTCTTTTATGCGTCATTTCCATCGACATATCCGAAAATTCCGTATATGTAACAGAAGTATGCTTTTTAGTTTTTATCTTTTTTAGAGGTGCTTCGCTATCTGACTCATCATCTGTAAAAGATAAAAAGCTAACATCGTACTTATTTTTTATTTCTTTATTATCTTCGTTTGTTTTTCCTGTAAAAAAGTCTAAGAGCGAATACAGGTCTTCAAAATCTTCTACCTCGTCATCTCGACCGTTTCCCGGGCCGGCAGTAACAGCCGCCGCAGGTGAATTGATAAATGTAAAAAGTGCTGCAAGTGCAAGCACTGCCGATGCAATTGTTATAATATATTTTTTCATTTACTGACTTTTCCTCCTTATTTTCGTCTTGCAAATTATGAAAAACATGTTTTTTAAGCAGAGTCATACATTATACTGTCCTCCCGAAAACAAAAAGATGCGACAACCGAAGTCATCGCATCAAAAACGCAAACTCCGCTTGTCGCCAAACAAATTAACACGAAAATAAGGTATTTCTACCGCTATCTACCGGGCCGGAATTTGCATTTTATCAAATTCTACCCGGGTGGGTGCGTGTTTATACGTATGCAGAAAAAGGGTATACCTCTCTATATGAGAAAATACCTAATTTCGTGTATTTAATTTGTTTGGCAACCCCATGATATCATAAAAAGGACAGAATGTCAATAAAATCGACAAAACATTTTGAAAAAAATATCATACATATGCTCTGCATACAATTTTCACACATCTCACAAATATCAAATCATCAAACTAAAAAAAATCATTAAATATGTGAGCTAAAATTTATATTTTATCCTTGAAAAGATTTTGTGAATATGATATAATTAATTATTATAGCATTTAGTCAAATTCACGAAAAGAGGTATATATCATGGCAAAGATGAAGGTCGGCGTTGTTGGCGCCACGGGTATGGTCGGTCAGAGGTTCCTGTCCATGCTCGCAGATCACCCCTATTTTGAGGTAATTAAGCTTGCGGCATCAAAAAACAGTGCCGGCAAGACATACGAGGAAGCGCTGAGGGGCAGATGGAAACTTGCAAATCCCATGCCCGAAAAGTTCAAGGACATGGTCGTTATCGACGCGGAGAATGTTGACGAGATGAAGGAATGTCAGTTCGTTTTCTGCGCGGTCAACATGAAGAAGGACGAGATAAAGGCGCTTGAGGAAAAGTACGCGAAGGCTGAAATTCCCGTCGTTTCAAACAACTCGGCTCATCGCTGGACTCCCGACGTTCCCATGGTTGTTCCGGAGATAAACCCCGAGCATCTTGAGGTCATCAAGTCACAGAGAGAGCGACTCGGCACAAAGCGCGGCTTTATAGCCGTTAAGCCCAACTGCTCGATTCAGGCTTACGTTCCCGAGCTTACTCCCCTGCGCAAATACGGCATCAAAGAGGTCGTTGCGACGACATATCAAGCAATTTCGGGCGCGGGCAAGACCTTTAACGAGTGGCCCGAGATGATCGACAACATCATTCCCTTCATCGGCGGCGAGGAGGAAAAGAGCGAGCAGGAGCCTTTGCGCGTTTGGGGTAAGGTTGAAAACGGCGAAATCGTCAAGTCCGACGACGTCAAGATCACAACTCAGTGCATCCGCGTTCCCGTAACCGACGGTCACACCGCCGCAGTTTTCGTAAAATTCGAAAACAAGCCCACCAAGGAGCAGATCCTCGAAGATTGGAAAAACTTTAAGGGACTTCCCCAAGAGCTGGGACTTCCGAACGCTCCCGAGCAGTTCATTACCTATTTTGAAGAGGACAACCGCCCCCAGGCTCGCCTCGACCGAGATATCTACGGCGGCATGGGTGTCAGCGCAGGTCGTCTTCGTGAAGACTCGATCTTCGACTACAAGTTCGTCGGTCTCGCCCACAACACCGTCCGCGGTGCGGCAGGCGGCGCGGTGCTTATCGCGGAGCTTCTTTACAGACTCGGATATTTTGATTGATTGGAATAGTTAGTTTGTGCTTTGGATTTGGGGAGAAACTTTTTGGAAAAAAGTTTTCTCCCCATACCCCTCTTCAAAAACTTTCAAAATTTGGGGTCCTTATCGCGGTGACGTAGGATTTTCCCTTCGGAAAAATCCCTCACTGACGTTCTTGTATTGATGACGTGTTAAACCCAACCGATGAAGAACCACTTTTGCTCAAAATATATCTAAGTTAAGTTGAGATTTTGCATAGAAATTAATTATTTAGAATTAAAGAAAATCCATCGCAAGTGTGATGTTGCGATGGATTTTCTTTTATTCAACTTTTTCGGGTTCGGGGACTTCGGAAACGGCTTCCTCTGCGTCACCTTCGTCCTTTTCATCCTTATCTTTATCCTTTTCTCGGCGGCTCTTCTTCTCTTCCTTGTCGTCCTCGTCCTCTTCCTCGTCCTCGTCGACAGGTCTTTCCTTGACCTTGACATAAGTTGATTCGATGTGGTGGTCAACTACCGATTCGACCTTAATTACAAGGTCATCGGTTTCAAGCTCAAGAGTCGTTCCGTCGTCGGGAATCTCTCCGAGAATTCCGAAAATATATCCGCCGAAGGTATCGCAATCCTCGGTATCAAATTTGATTCCGAATGCTTCCTCGACCTCGGTAAGCGAGGCGGAGCCGAGTACCTTCCACTCGCGAGTCTCTTCGTTTATGCACTCGATCTCCTTGACTACGACCTCATCCTTATCGTCCATATCACCGACGAGAAGCTCAAGTAGGTCATGGATAGTGATAACTCCGTTCGTTCCGCCGTATTCGTCAACGACTATTGCAAAATAATTTCTCGTTTCCTTCATGTTGGTAAACAAAACGTCCGCCTTCATGTTTTCGGGAACGAAATAGGGTTTTTCGCTTGCGACTCTCATCGCCTCGCCGACGCTCTTGCACTCGGCGCGGAAGAATTTTTTGATATTGAGGACTCCGATTATATCATCGGCACTCTCTCCGCATATCGGGTAATAGCCGTGGCGCGAGGTCGTTATGACCTGCTTCCACTCGTCAAGCGAGTCGTCACGGTAGACCATCTTCACGTTTTTACGGTGAGTGCAGACCTCGGAAATGAGAATGTCATCAAACTCAAAGATGTTCTGTATCATCTCGTTTTCCATGCTGTCGATCGCTCCGGCTTCGCTTGAAGAATCAAGCATAATGCGTATCTCTTCTTCGCTCGCCGCCTCTTCCTCTTCATGGGGATTTATTCCGCAAAGGCGAAGAATACCGTTAGTTGTCTTGGTGAGAATCCAGACAAACGGGGCGAATATTACCGCGAACACTCTGATAAGTCCGCATATCGCCAGCGAATAGCCCTCTGCGTTTCGGATGGCAATTTTTTTCGGGATAAGCTCTCCGAAAACTATGCTGAAGAATGAGAGCAGGAGAGTTATGAGTACGACGAATACCTGCTCGGGAACGACTATTCCCGATGTCTTTATGTAGTAAAGCTCATTGAACCAGCCTGTAAGCGGTCCGGCAAAGCTGTCTGCCGCAAATGCGGAGCCTAAAAATCCTGCCAGAGTGATGGCGACCTGTATTGTCGAGAGAAATTTTGAGGAATCCGAGGTAAACTTTTCAAGGCGTTTTGCCTTCTTTTTGACCTTTTTCCCGCCCTCTTCGACCATTTTTTCAATTTTCGCCGAGTTTATTGATAGAAACGCCGTCTCGGCAGCGGCAAATATGGCGTTAAGCCCTATAAGAAATAACTGTAATAATATGGGAACTGCGTATTCCATGGTAACAACTCCTGATATATCGTGTGTAATTCAAAACATTCGTGAAACGCAAAAAAGCATAGCCTTAAAATTCTCCTCCTATCATTTCAGAGCAGAACTTCAGGGTATGCCGACGTAATCACGAAATATAATGAAACGCACGTACAACAGTTAAGGCATTACACATACAAGTAGTGTCCGTACTATCGCCGTCATCCATTTTAAAATACCTTCCTTTATGATATAGTTGAGATACATACATCTCTTGTCGAGCCGCACCCGGGACCCGATATCACATGTATCATACCATATAGATATGTCAAAGTCAAGGAAAGCGCCCCCTTATTAACACTTTATTTACACAATTTATAATAAAAATTATTTTTCAGGCACGTTATCAAAAATTTTTCCCAAATATCTTGACAATACGCCGTCAAAATGCTAAAATACATGACGTAAGGGAGTAATCGACGTCGGAACATCTCCGACGTGGCAGAGTCAACATCATGGGCTTTGTGTCCTGGCTCTGTTTTAAACGGTGAGACTTATCTGTTTTGACGACGGATAGGTCTTTTTTTCTTAGGTGATAATAGTAATCGTGTCACTTTTCTTCAGGTGGCTGCAGGAAAGATCCCCAACAAAGCCCGACAAAAAACACATATATAAAAAGGAGACAAAAAATGAAAGAGTATCTTTCGTCCTCTGCCGAGGTACTTGAGACTCAGGGTGTGACAGAAAACGGTCTATGCGAGACCGAGGCTGCCGCTCGTCTTGAGAAAAACGGCAAGAACAAGCTCGTTGAGGGCAAAAAAGAGTCCCTCGTCCGCCGCTTCTTTAAACAACTTGCCGAGCCGATGACAATCATCCTTCTCGTCGCCGCGGCGGTAAGCGCAGGCGTTGAGATCTACGATGGTATCCAATCAGGTCACATGGGCTTCCCTTCCGACGTGGTCATCATCCTTGCGGTCGTTCTCATCAACGCCATTCTCGGCGTGTTCCAGGAAAGCAAAGCCGAAAAGGCGATCGAGGCACTCCAGGAAATGTCCAAGGCGCAGTCGAAGGTCATTCGTGACGGCAAGCAGATAAGCATACCGAGTGAAGACCTCGTCGTCGGTGACATTATCGTGCTTGAAGCAGGCGACGCAGTCCCGGCAGACGCGAGAATCATCGAGTGCGCTTCAATGAAGATCGAAGAGGCGGCACTCACGGGCGAATCGGTCCCCGTAGACAAAAAGGTTGATGCGCTCACACCCGGCGATAACGGCGACGTTGCGCTCGGTGACCGCAAAAATATGGTATTCATGGGTTCTACCGTCGTTTACGGACGCGGAAAAGCCGTTGTAGTCGCTACCGGTATGGACACTGAAATGGGTAAGATCGCCGACGCGCTGGCAAACGCGGAAGAGGGCAAGACTCCCCTTCAGATAAAACTCGCAGGTCTTTCCAAGGTGCTGACGTGGCTGGTTATCGGTATCTGCGTTGTGATTTTCGGCGTTCAAATAATCAGAGCTTACGTATCGACCGGAACAGTAGGGTTTGAGCCTATTCTCGACTCCTTCATGATAGCTATTTCTCTCGCGGTCGCGGCTATTCCCGAGGGACTTGCAACCGTCGTTACCATCGTCCTCTCAATAGGCGTGACCAATATGTCAAAGAGAAACGCGATAATCCGCAAGCTCACCGCAGTCGAAACGCTCGGTTGCACGCAGATAATCTGCTCCGATAAGACAGGTACGCTCACGCAGAACAAAATGACAGTCGTTGACCACTACGGCGACGACGAAAAGCTCCTCGCAAACGCAATGTCCCTCTGCTCCGACGCCGAGTTTGACACAGAGGCGAACACCGCGGTCGGTGAACCTACCGAGGCGGCGCTCGTTAATTACGCGGAGACTCTCTCGCTCTCAAAAAATGAGCAGAAGAACATTTTTGTACGCATCGGCGAGGTTCCCTTCGATTCGGGCAGAAAGATGATGTCAACGGTCCATAAGACCGAGGACGGAAGTCTCGTTCAGTTCACAAAAGGTGCGCCCGACGAGTTGCTCAAGCGTTGCACTAAGGCACTTGTCGGCGGCAGTGTCGTCGAGCTTACCGACAGTGTGCGCGCCGACATTCTTTCCGCAAACAAGGCAATGGCAGACAAGGCACTCCGTGTTCTGGCGGCGGCTAAAAAGGAGCTTAGCTCCGAGCCTTCGGAGTACACGAGCGATGCGCTTGAAACCGACCTCTGCTTTGTCGGACTTGTCGGCATGATCGACCCCGTCCGTCCCGAGGTCAAGCCCGCTATCGACGAGTGCCGCTCTGCGGGAATCCGCCCCATAATGATAACGGGTGACCACAAGGACACCGCCGTGGCTATTGCGATGCAACTCGGTATCATTACCGATTCCTCGCAGGCTATCACGGGAGCTGAGCTTGACGATATCTCGGACGAGGAATTTGAGACTGCGGTTGAAAAATTCAGCGTATACGCTCGCGTTCAGCCCGAGCATAAGACAAGAATCGTCAACGCATGGCGCAAAAAAGGTATGGTAACCGCCATGACCGGCGACGGCGTAAACGACGCTCCGTCGATAAAGAACGCCGACATCGGTGTCGGCATGGGCATCACGGGTACAGACGTTACAAAGAACGTCGCCGACATGATACTCGCGGACGACAACTTCGCAACCATCGTCTCGGCGGTCGGCGAGGGACGCAGAATTTACGACAATATCCGCAAGGCTATTCAGTTCCTGCTCGCCTCCAACCTCTCCGAGGTGCTGTCGATATTCTTCGCAACGCTGTTGGGCTTTACGATATTCCAGCCGGTTCACCTGCTCTGGATAAATCTCATCACAGACTGCTTCCCCGCTCTGGCACTCGGCATGGAAAAGCCCGAGGCAGACGTTATGAACCGCAAGCCCCGTGACTCTAAGGAAGGCATTTTTGCAGACGGTCTCGGTGTAGCGGTGTTCTATCAGGGGCTTCTCGTCACGCTTATCACGCTTGCTTCTTATCTCATCGGTCGCTACGTATTGGTCGCTTCCGACCCCCACGCGGCGGGACTTGCGGGTGACGCGCTTGCCGCATACGGCGCAAAGGTCGGCACAAGTATGGCGTTTTTGACGCTTTCGCTCTGTGAGATATGCCACGCCTTCAATATGCGTTCGCTCCACGGCTCTATCTTCAAAATGAAGAGTCAGAACGTCTGGCTCTGGTGTGCGGGTGCGCTCTCGCTCCTGCTTACAACGGTGGTCATCGAAGTTCCCTTCCTTGCAAACGCATTTGAGCTGGCTCAGCTTGACCTGCCCGAATATGCCATCGCATTCGGTCTCGCGATCCTCATCATCCCCATAGTTGAAGTTGTCAAGATTTTCCACAGAATGGTTGACAGGAAGAAAAGCAGATAATTAAAAAACAGGTGCAGATCGGACGAATTCCGGTCTGCACCAACTTTTTTAGGAGAGATATACACCTTTTAAGTTTTATTTATGTAAATTCCTCCGCATCGAAGAAGCAAGCAAAAAACGGACAGACTTTCAGGTTCTCCCAGCGTTCCGCGTCGGTAATTTCCTCATAAAATACAAGTATTTTAATGGGTAATTTTTGATGCTCTTTTTTGAGATTTTTGCGTTCTTTTTCGAGTATATCCTTCAAATATAAGCCGGCGTATTCGCCATCCGCTGCATCCGAATAGATCCATTCGCCGTCATTATCTTCGAATATTTCGGCGCTCTCGATCCAATCACAAAGCAATACGGTGCCGTCCTTCATAAAATACTCAAAATTCTCATTCTCAACATAGGAAATAGATAAATCATTCTTCTTTATGCGGTTATACGCCTTTACGACCGACCTTGACGTTATGAAGAACCGGTATTTCTCTTTTGTGTCCTTATAGTACGGCATTCGGTGATATCTGATTATATCAAACGGTACATACAAAAAATAACCAAGCGTCATCGGAATCAAAAGGATAACGAAAAAGAACATAACGACGTATGTCAATATTTTTTCAAGAATTATCATCATTGCCCTCCTTTTCCGTTCCGCACGCCGCCGCAAGCATCACGCGTATTGCCGCGCATTTTCCGTTCATATTTTTATTTTCTTCATCGATAAAAAAATTATTGACTGTCCAAAAAGGCATACTCCTCGCCTAAAAGTCCCCTGCCGACCGTCACCTTGACGGTTCTGCCTACGACAAAATCGCCGTTGCGTAAATCATAAGGCACCTCAACCCATATACTCTCTCCGTCGATTGCCACGAGAATTTCGTATCTGTTTCTTGAGTATTTGGTGTGACCGGCGAAGTCATTGACATCTTGAATCCTTGCGTTGTAAATCTCCGGCTGCGAAAGATCAAGAGAGATATTGATGCAGGAGATGTACAGATATGAGATAAGCATGACGGAAAGGAAAACCCCGAGCAGATAGAGCGGAAGCCGCCTTTTTTGCTCCTTTTGCTTCTTTTTCGTCTTTGCATGAGGCAGATGTTTTTTTACAGTGGGTATAGATACGGCGCAACCGACAGCGCCGAGAGATAGCGAAAGATATGGAATCACGCTGTTAAAAAAGCCATGTAAAAATGAATATTGAGCGCGGATTTCAAAGAAAAGCCAGAACAAAACCAATAAAGTCATCGCAGGGAGAAGTATGATATAAAGCGGACAGCCGAGCGAAAATTCTTTTAACGAAATTGCAAGCGCACCGACCGCCGCAATAATGCAATGCACATACAAAACCATCAATGCCCTTTTCGGGATGTCAAATATCGGAATCCAGATAAAGAGCGCGCATAATACCGATAATGCGACGCGGAGTTTTTGAGATATTGTTTCTTTGTGCTTTTTGAACCAAAAGAGATAAGCGGCGAGAAGTGACAAGGCAAAGCTCAGGGCCAAATTGAGAGCAAAATGAGCGACGCTTGATATTGAGAAGATGCCGATAAAATCAAGATTTATCAATATGCCGCCCACGGTAAAGAGTAATGAAAGCGCCGAGTCTATGTTTGCTTGCTTGTTAAACCTTTTTAATTCGGCATTGTTGGTTCTATATGCCATGACGTATCTCCCCCCTTAATATAATGCCGCATGTCCTCACGCCGTGTTTATTTTACAAGTTAAAATGCTTGCTTGCAAGGGCATTTTTACGACGTGATTCAATGGCGAAAACGAAGCCCAAAGACTTGCGTCAGCAAGGATTTCTGTGTATATTATATCACACAAATCCAACAAAAGCAATACGAAGCCGGCATCATTTGCGTCATTTTTAATGTCACGACTTTCTGTCGCTCCCTCTGAAATTGACCTCAAGCGCACCACAAAAAATTAAGGCTTCCAAGCGAAAGCCTTAATTTTTTGTTAAATTGCACTTGACGCGTAAAGTTTGCGGTCAGAGCTAAAATCCGGAATAATCTCCCGAATAACCGCCCGACGAATCGTTGCGGTGATACGTTCCGTCGTCGCCGTCTCCCTTCGGACGCTTCTTTACCGCCTTGACGATAAGAACTATCGCAAGCACAATAAGTCCTATGGCAATGATGACCAGGAAAATGTCAGCCGGCGAGATTGTCTTTCCGAATACCTCCTCGCGGTATTCTACAACGACAACTATCGGGATACCCGTCGCCTGCGTGAACTCTTCAAGGGCTTTGTCAACCGTCGATGCGTTTATCTGAAGGTCGGTGTAATTCGTGATGTGCGAATCGGTCTTTGAGCGATCCTCTTGACACTTGAAGTTTGAACTGAGACCAAGCGCGACGATCTTCTCCTGCATATGCTCTGCGACCTGCACAATTCCCTGCCCCATCGAATATTTGTAGGACTGACTGTTTATCGCCGAAGACTGTATCGCCCTGCCAAGCTCGCTCTGCTCTGCGCCGAACATATAGTTTACCTTGGTTTCTATGTCGTCGCCGACCCACGCGATGAAGTTGTAATCGTAAAAATCCTTATCGACCAAGAAAACGAGAAGAATGTTGTCCTCAAATGCATCGGATGAGCCGAATTCGGCGTAATACATCTTGTTTGCGTAGTCCTGATAGGTGTTTTCGTCGTAGATCACCTCACCGCCCGATACGAGCGTGCCGAGCGCCGAGCCGAAGACCGACATAATCAGAATAACAGCTACCAAAAGTATAATGATGGGAAGCACAAGCATAGCCATCATGCCGCCAAGGCAACCGCCTCCGCCATAGTAAGGACGACGGTAACGCGGTCCGAACCAGCCGTAATATCCGTGCGGTCTGTGCGGCGGCGGACCTCCGAATCCGCCTCTCGGTCCTCCGAAGCCTCCGCGACCTCCGCCGCCAAAGCCTCCGCTTGAACCTCCTCCAAATCCTCCGCGAGAGCCTCCGCCCCCACGCGATCCTCCTCCGGGTCCCGGCATAATTGTATCCTCCTTAAAACACGATTTCAAATTGTTGACTTTTAGCGGCACCTCCATTCGGTACGGCGTCAAGCCTTTCGTCCTATTATAGCACCTTTCCCCTGTATTTTCAATATTTTTCACAAAAAATTCATAGAAGTAAGTGCTTTCAAAAGGACTTTCCGGTTCGAGAGGTAAGTTTTAGTAAGTTGCCAAAGTAAATTCCCCTTTCAGGGAGGCAAGGGAGAAATGACATAG
>JBJDZM010000012.1:0-3645 GCA_051867975.1 Eubacteriales bacterium
AATGATGATTGATTTGATTTGTTTGTTGCGGCGGGAGCAAGCCCCCGCCCTACGGCTTGCCGTGGCGCAAATCTATCAAATGATGATTGATTTGATTTGTTTGTTGCGGCGGGAGCAAGCCCCCGCCCTACGGCTTGCCGTGGCGCACCTCTCCTGTTTTGGGTTTTTAAAATTCGGTCGAACGGTTTGAAATTATCGACATTTTGCCTATTTGTCGTCACCATCGGTCGTAGGGCGGGGGCTTGCTCCCGCCGTTTTTCGGGAAATGTTTTTTCGAGGTGTTGTCATTTCAAATTCTATGCTTGCGGCGGGAGATAAACCCCCGCCCTACGGCTTGCCGTGGCGCAGGTCTATTTATAGCTTAGAGAGACTTCAAAATATAAATCACTGTCTCGGCTGGGTTCAATCCTATTGGACGTATGTTATCTCAGTAGGCTGCTTTTCGCTTGCGAAAAGCAGCGTCACCTCACGGCAGTTAGAACCCCAAATATTAAAAGTTTTCGGGAAGGGTTATAGGGAAACCGTCCGATTTAGGACGTGACTCGGACTCCCTGCTTGCAGGGAGCGGTTTGCACCAAATTGAGTTTGATTTAGTTCAGCCTCACGGTGCATGTTTTTTCCCAAAAAGTTTCTCCCCAAATCCACAGCACAAGCTAATTAATCAAACGTAATCGTAATCGTTGCCTCGGTCGCGCTTACGCTGTCGAAGGTGATGTCGAAGTTAAGCGCCTTGCCGTCGTTTCTTGTGTAGTTCGGCTGAATCTCGCTGAGCTTGTCGCCACTCTGCCAGAGGTCGTTTGACGATGCGTAACGATATCCGTTGATCGTGTCGCTCTCGAAGTTCTTGTCACCGTCAGCCTCGACGAGCTTTATAAGAGCGTTTTCGGTCAAGGTGTTATTATTGTCGGTAAACGAGTAATAGTCGTCGCTGTACGGATTGTTGATGCTCGAAGAGACGTGGTAGATACGCGCGCCGAACGCCGTACTCTTTCCATCCGGGTCATTTTTGTCATAATAAAGCAGGCTTTCGGGCTGGTTTGCGTGCATCTCGTTAAGTCCCGTTGCGGTGTAGAGGTCGATGAGCAGGTATTCCGAGAAATATGTTCCGTTATAGTCAAGCAGGACCATTATAAACTGACCTGTTTCTGCCGAGGAATTTACCGTGAGAGTTTGCGTTGAGGTCACGACGGTGGGAGTAACCCAGCCGAGCATGAGCTTTGAATAGACGTTGTGGTCTCCAACGGTTGAGTCCATCATGTCAGAGCCGCCGAGTCCGCAGTCACTGCCTTCGCCCTCGTTGTAGTCATAGTAGTCGTCAAGACCGAGCAGATGTCCCGTCTCGTGAATGTAGGTCGAGGCGTTGAGCTTCAAGCCGTCTATTGCGTAGTCGCTTCCGCTGCCCTCGATGTTCTCATACATAAAGTCGACACCGGCGAAGAGGTAATAGTGAGCCTTAACGCCGTCATACTCCGCGCTTTCAAAGTGCCACGATACGAACGCCCAATAGATGGAGCTGTCACTCTCATAATCTATATCCGCGCTGTAAATGAGGTAGACCGCATCGATGTAGCCGTCGTCGTTCGTGTCGTATTTTGAAAGGTCGACCGAGGGGTCTATTTTATCGAGTACGTAGTTGAGAATATCGAGCGAGCCGTCGGAGCTTTCGGTGCTGTAATCGTATTCCGACGAGCTTTTCGGCATGGTTACGGGTTCGTCGTAGATGTCAAAGGAGAGTTTTAGCTTGCCGAACGACGAAGCCGAATAGTATGAAGACACGCTGTTCCAGCCCGTTGCCGCCTCTGTTCCGTTGAAGACCGAATTGAGGTCTGCAAGCTCTTCTGCGGTGAATTTGTCGTTTGAAAACTGCACCGGCACGACGAGCGCGCTGTATTCTCCGAGCGAGGGCAGACCGATCGAAAGCAGGCTTCCGTTATCGGGGTCGCCCACTATGTAATCCTTCATGGCATCGTGAAGAATGTCGTCGTTCGGGGTGTGGTTTTCGGGCTTGTACGCCTGTGAGGGCATTTTCTCGGCGGGGGTTGCGGTGGAGACGATTGAGAAGTAGGTGTAATTTTTCGTTCCCGATTGACTTCCCATTTCGGCAACTGTTGTGCCGTTACTGTCGTACTTCCTCAAATATCCGTTGAGCAGTATCGTGTCGCCGACCGCTATTTCCTTGTCGGACGTTGAATTTGGGTTTGCGGTGTTGATATTGAGCGTTACCGAGGAGTTGCCGTCGGAGATCTTGATGCCCTTGAGATAGGTGTTACTGCTGTTCCACGTGCCGGCATTTACCACGATACCCTTGACGTAGACCATGTTGGTGGTATCTTCGACGCTCATGCCGTCAAGATATTTGAGCGCGTCGGCTACCGTGTAGGGGTCGGTTTTCGTGCCGGCGTGCATTTTTTCGGTTTCGGTTTCGGTCTCGGTGGTCGACTCGGGTTCGGTTGTCGATTCGGGTTCGGTTGCAGAGTCTGACTCGGTTGCAGAGTCTGTCTCGGTCGTTGAGTCTGACTCGGTCGTCGACTCGGTCTCGGTGGTTGAACCTGTTTCGGAAGATGATTCTTCGTCTGTTTCGTCGGTCTTTTCGGTGACCGATTCGACCGTCTCGCCCTTTGTTTCGGCTGAAGTTAGGATCTCTTCCTTGCCATTACACGATGTAAAAGAGAGCAGGAGACACAGGACGAGCAGAAGTGTCAGTGAAAGCTTTTTCATATATGTACTCCTTCATTTTATATTTATACGACAATTATAGTTGCTTTAGAGGCATTTGTCAACCTTTTTCACCAAAAAAAGCAAAACACCGCCATTTTGACGGTGTTTAAATATTAGCATGGCATCTGAATTTACCGATACAGCAGCATTTCCGAGAGCTTTATTAGCCTTTCGTCGTCCGACGAGTTGATTATCTCAACCCGTCCTTTTTCTTGCCCGGGGTTCAGCAAATCCATCTCGCAAAGCCTTCGCCGTGTCTCGCGCGCTGTGCCTTCTCCGCCGTCGTAGATTCTGACCGTGGGGGGCAGGTGGCGCGCGATGGCGGACTTTACATGCGGATAGTGCGTGCATCCGAGGACGAGCGCGTCGATCTTCTCATCTCTGTACGGCGAGAGCAGATCTTCAAGGTAACCGTCAAGCTCCGGTGAATCAAGCTCGCCCCTCTCGACGAAATCGACGAGGCGCGGGCAGGGGAGCGGTATTATCTCCTCGGCATCCGAAAAGCGCGCGACGAGCGAGTTGAATTTTTCCTCTCTGAGGGTGAGCGGTGTCGCCATGACGAGCACGCGAGGGTGGTCGAAGTCGGCAGAAGGGGGCTTTATAGCCGGCTCGATGCCGACTATGACAAGGTCACTTTCCTCGCTTCGCAGTATCCTCACGGCGGCGCTTGTGGCGGTATTGCACGCGATGACGAGAGCCTTTATGCCTTGCTTTTTTAACATGTCAAGATTGTCTCTCGTTATTTTGAGGACTTCCTCTCGGCTCTTTGTGCCGTAGGGCGCGTTTTTTGAGTCGCCGAAATATATGAAGTTTTCGCACGGCATAAGAGAGCAAAGCTCACGCAAAACGCTTATTCCGCCGACGCCCGAGTCAATGACCGCTATCGGCAAAGTGTTTCTATTCATTTTTTGCCTCCGAGTGTCAAGG
>JBJDZM010000013.1:0-16885 GCA_051867975.1 Eubacteriales bacterium
GACAAATGCTTTTTTCGAAACGTTGTCATTACAAACCGTTCGTTTGCGGCGGGAGCAAGCCACCCGCCCTACGGTTTTAAGGTTACGCACCTTCACCGTTTTGGGGTTATTCTAAATCTGTCGAACAGTTTGAAATTACAATATTTCAAAAATTCATCTGCCCAAGAACTGTCAGTGCAGGCAACGGAGTTAAGTTTATTTAACTCACTTTCCTCTCCAAATCATGATAAGCGCGTTTTCGGTCGGCTTGGTATAGAAATCCTTGCGCTTGCCCTCGACCTTGAATCCGAGCTTTGAATAGAGGTCAATAGCCGCGCGGTTCGACTCCCTGACCTCAAGCGAAATCGAGTCAAGCCGATTGTTCTTCGCGTACTTTATAAGTGCCTCAACAATAGCCCTGCCGTATCCTCGGCGGCGGTAATCGGGATGCGTCGCGATATTGGTTATCTGCCCCTCGTCGACCGCAATAATCATTCCGCCGTAAGCGCAAACTTTGCCGTCGCACGAGCAGGTCATACCCACGCCGATTCCCTCTTTCGTCAAAAGCTCAAGGCTGCTTTTGCTCCAGGGCTGTGAAAAACAGAGCTTTTCAAGCTCCGCCGCGCCGTCGAGCGTGCGTGTACTGAGCCGTTCGGGGTAAATTCTCTTTTTCTTATCTTCCATTTATATCTCTCCGTTTATCAGTATCCGAACTTGCCCGAGAGCGAGTCGTCGTCCTCGATCCAGCTTTTGACGGGAATGACTCTGAACTCGTCCTTCGTGTCGCGGACGACGACGGTCTCAATTCCCGCGTTGATTATCTGTCTTTTGCACATCATACAACTCGATGTCCCCGAATAAAGCGAGCCGTCCTTGGGGTTTACGCAGGTCATATAGAGCGTTGCGCCGAGCATCCTGTCGCGCGGGGCGGCGATTATCGCATTCGCCTCGGCGTGAACCGAGCGGCACATCTCATATCTCTCTCCGCGCGGAATTTTCAGCTCGTCGCGGATACAGAAATTGATATCGGTACAGTTCTGTCTGCCGCGCGGCGCGCCGTTGTAGCCTGTCGAAACTATCTCGTCGTCCTTGACGATTATCGCGCCGAAATGACGGCGCATGCAGGTCGCTCTTTCGGCGACGGTCTCGGCAATATCAAGATAGTAATTTTCTTTTGAAACTCTTTTTCCGCTCATTATGTACCTCCATATGCACCGACGGCGCACTTCCCGTATTATATACCATTTTATATTATAAACCAACCCGCGCGAAAAATCAAGTATTTTGCGAAAATATCTGTCAAGTTGCGAGTATCCCGAATAGAATGTAATGAGGTAATTCTCACAAAACACTTTCAGAGGGCGAAAAATGAGCAATCAGTCTTTTTTCAGAGGCTCGCTCTGCGCCGCATCAACAGGTTCCATGACACTTGCAATTAAAGCGAGGCGCGCACTTTCAAGAGAAGGAATTGACGTCAGTGTCAAAAAACTGAGCGCGGGAGTCGAACGGCGCGGCTGCGTGTACGGCATCGAATTTCCCTGTGAGCTTTCGGGAAATGTTTTCTCGGTCTTACGGCGTGAGGGAATAGATGCCGAACATTATTACAGATGATTTCTGTGGGGATGCGTTGGGGGAACTTTTTTGAAAAAACCATGCACCGTATTGCTGAACTAAATCAAACTCAATTTGGTGCAAACCGCTCCTCGCTATGCGAGGAGTCCGAGTTTTGTTCGAAATCGGGGGCCCCCAAACCCCTTCAAAAACTTCCAATATTTCGGGTCCTTATCGCGGTGACGCAGGATTTTCCCTGCGGAAAAATCCCTAAAAGTCGTTTTCGTATTGAGGACGTTTCAAACCCAGCCGATGAAGTGGTATCAAAGTCAATATTCAACTGAGTTGAAATATCATTTGCCGAAAAGTTCAAACATACATATTACTCCTTTTTTGAGGTACATCATGACAGAAAATATAATCTATCTTGACAACGCCGCAACCACTTTCCCGAAGCCCCGCAGTGTGCTTGACGCCGCCTTTGACTGCGCCGAGCATTATTGCGGCAACGCCGGACGCGGCTCACACGCTCTGGCACTGAAGAGCGCCGAGGCTATCTACTCCGCCCGCGAGGCAGTCGCTTCGCTCTTTTCCGCCAAAGCCGAAAATGTCATCTTCTCGCTAAACACCACGCAGGCGTTGAATCTCGCCATAAAAGGCATAATGTCGCGCGGCGGTCACATGCTTCTAAGCGACATGGAGCATAATTCGGTTCTCCGCCCCGTCGCAAAGCTGCAAAAGGAGCGCAGGATAAGTTACGACGTTTTCCCGACTCACAAAAACGGCTTACCTCTCTCGACCGACGAGATCCTCTCGGGCATCATTCGCCGTCTCCGCCCGAACACACGCATGATCTGCGCCATTCACACCTCAAATATCTGCTCCTATTCGCTCCCCATTCGCGAGATAGGCGCGCTCTGCCGCCGTCACGGTCTGCTTTTCGCCGTCGACGCGGCACAGGCGGCAGGACACACGGAAATCTCGCTTGAGGACGACTGCATTGACATTCTCTGCACGCCGGGACACAAGGGACTGTACGCTCCGCAGGGCGTGGGAATTTGCGTCCTGCGCGACGGCTTGACACTCGACACTCTCATTGAGGGCGGAAACGGAGTCAATTCGCTCGACCTCAGTATGGGAAGCATCTCACCCGAACGCTACGAGGGCGGAACGCTTTGCACGCCTGCGATCGCAGGGCTATGCGCAGGGCTTGAGTTTGTCCGCGATGTCGGGATCGGGACGATCGGGGCGCACGAGCGTGAGCTTTGGAAGCGGGCTCACAATTTGCTTTGCACGGTGGACGGTGTTGAGATCTACGGCGACACGGCGGCGGGAAGTACACTGCTGTTCAACCTGCGAGGGGTTCATCCCGACGAGCTTGGCGCGGTCTTATCGAAGCAGGGACTGTGCCTGCGCACGGGATATCACTGCTCGCCCCTGGCGCATAAGGCGTTGATGACACCCGACGGCGGAGCGGTACGCATGTCTTTTTCGGTGTTCAACACGGAAAAGGATGTCGACGCGCTTTGCGACGCTGTCAAAGCCTTTCAGATCAACGGCTCTGAACGATAGCCTTCCACTTGCGGGGATGTGTCAAACGACAAGCCGTAGGATGATAATACGCTGTGCCGCTGTGCGGTTATTGATCGTATGAAAGGTTATTTCCCCTGTGATGATTTGCGCGACGGTTTGCGCAGTAGGGCGGGGGCTTGCTCCCGCCGCCTCGACCATTCAAATCAAAACAACGCAGATGTGGTTTGGCATAATTACACATTGGTCAATCGTTTGTCACGGCGGGAGCAAGCCCCCGCCCTACGGTTGCAGACGCAATCCGATTTATCAAACGGAAGTCCCTCGCAAACCTTGGAAATACTGCCGAGGATATCATTTTCCGCGGAAAATAGATGATTATTATCCCTTTTCGGCAAGTTAGTCGTAGGATTTCCTCGCCTTCCCCGTCTCTTCCACTCTTCTCCGCTGTTCATCGTTTCGCCGCTCCTAATCGCTCCTAATCGCTTCTAATCGCTCCTTCCTCACGCCGAAAGGCTGACCGATGGAATGAAGGAGCGAAAGCCCGAAAGGGCGGGAATGGGCGATTTGCGGAGCAAATCGAGCGCCGCAGGCGGAATTGCCTTGCTTTGTCTTGCTTAGACTTGCTTAGATTAGACTTGTCTTTGTCTTTGTCTTGTCTATATGCCAAAGGCGGCGGCTTAGGTTGGCTTTTGGCGACGCTTGCGGCAATTCACTTCTCTGCGCTCTTCTTGATAAGCTCCTGCAATCTCGCCTCGGCTCCCTTTTTTCCGTTCGCAGAATTTATCTTGCGCCTCTTGAGCTGGGTGAATATCAATTTCGCAGGTTTCTTTATACTATCGGGAAATTCGGGCGGTTCCTCGTCGTAGATCTGATACCTTACCATGGCTTTAAGCAGATTGTGCGCGTGCTTGTGGGGCATGTCTTCCAATATCTCATACCAATCCTTAAACAGTAAAAAATCTTCATCTCTGTTACTCATTTTTTAATCTCCTTTTTGTTTTGTTTTTTTTAAAGACGTTGACAAGAGTGAGCAAAAATCTGCATAAGAGTGAGTGGAAATGTATGTAAATTGTTATCATGTTTTGCCCGACTCATTGCTCGGTCTTGATTTGAGTCTGCTTGAGTCTCGGTGACCCTTGCAAGTATATTATAGCACATTTGTTCTATTTTGTAAAGCCCAAACAGCCTTCAAAAATTCGGTTTTTTTCACGGCAAAAAATTTTGAGATTTCGCGAGAAAAAGAGAGGATTTCTCGGTGTTTTCGGACGAAAATCGGGTTTTTTTCGGGCAAACGGCGGAAAATACGGCTTTTATACGGAAAAATCACGGAAAATGCGGATTTTTTTTGAAAAAACTATTGCATTATTCAAAAACATGTGATATAATGCACCTTGCTTTGTTCTGCACGCACGCGCAGCATCTGCGCCCACCGCACTAAAAGCCGGGCGTAACGCACGCACCAACGCAGAAGATCGCAATTGTCGTTCTAAGACGGATACAGAAAGGCACACCACCCCCTTGGTCACATTGTCGAAAAACGCATCAAAAATTTCGGCACCGCGCCATTCTACACGTGTAGCGGTGCTAATCTCGAATTTTAAAGGAGTTTTTATGTGTAATGGAAAAGGAAGTAATCATCAAGCTGACTGACGTGTCAAAATCCTATGATGGAGAGACTGTTCTCGATCATATCAATCTGCAGATACACGACAAGGAGTTCGTGACTCTGCTCGGTCCCTCGGGCTGCGGTAAGACCACCACCCTGCGTATCATCGGCGGATTTGAGTCCCCCGACACAGGCGACGTTGCCTTTGACGGCAAGAGCGTCAAGGACACGCCCCCTCATCAAAGACCCGTAAACACGGTCTTCCAGAAGTACGCGCTTTTTCCCCATCTCAACGTCTTTGAAAACATCGCCTTCGGTCTCCGTCTCAAAAAGACACCCGAGAAGACCATCCGCGAAAAGGTCAAGGAAATGCTCTCTCTCGTCAACCTCAAGGGCTTTGAACGCCGCAAGGTAAGCACGCTTTCGGGCGGTCAGCAGCAGAGAGTCGCAATCGCCCGCGCGCTTGTAAACGAGCCTGAGGTGCTCCTGCTTGACGAGCCTCTCGGCGCACTCGACCTCAAGCTCCGCAAGGACATGCAGAACGAGCTTAAAAAGATGCAGAAGGCGACGGGCATCACCTTTATCTACGTCACGCACGACCAGGAGGAAGCCCTCTCAATGTCCGACATCGTCGTGGTCATGGCAAACGGCAAGATCCAGCAGATAGGCACACCCACCGACATATACAACGAACCCGAAAACGCTTTCGTTGCCGACTTCATCGGCGAATCGAACATAGTCGACGGCGTTATGCTCAAGGACTTCAAGGTGCATTTTTCGGGACACACCTTTGAGTGCGTCGACGCGGGCTTTGAGAAAAATCAGCTCGTTGACGTAGTAGTCCGCCCCGAGGACGTTGACGTAGTTAAGCCCGAGGACGGCATGCTTGAGGGTATCGTCACATCGGTCACCTTCAAGGGCGTGCATTGGGAGATAATCGTCGACATAGGCGGCTTTAAGTGGATGATCCAGACCACCGATTACGTCGCCGAGGGCGAGCATATCGGTCTATTTATCGAACCCGAGGCAATACATATAATGAACAAGTCCGAATTCTCGGGCATGTTCGGCGACTATTCATCCTTCTCGGACGAGCTTGACAGGCTCTCCGACCCGACTGAACCCGAGGATGAGGAGGACGAATGATGAAAAAAGGCTCGCTGTTTCAGAGAATGGCGGCTGCTCCGCATATCGTGTGGATGATATTGTTCATCGTCGCCCCCATGCTCTTCGTTCTCTATTTCGCGTTTACCGACAGTGAGGGAAGCTTCTCGTTTTCCAACATTCTGTCTCTCTCTCAGTATTCAAACGTATTTATTCTTTCAATCGCCTTTGCGCTTATCGCAACGGTCGTCTGCCTGCTCATCGGCTACCCCCTGGCGTACTTCATGTCAAGAACAAAGCCGAAAACGCAGAAGATACTCATGGTGCTTATCATGCTCCCGATGTGGTGCAACCTTCTCATACGCACCTACGCGCTTATGGCTCTGCTTGACAACGGCGGACTTCTCAACGCGTTTCTTGAAAACCTCGGGCTTGATAAGGTCTACATCGTCGGCTCGGACGCGGGTGTCATTCTCGGAATGGTCTACGACTTCCTTCCCTACATGGTGCTTCCCATCTTCACGACGATGTCAAAGCTCGACAAAAAATATCTTGAGGCGGCACACGACCTCGGCTGCAATTCTCTGCAAACCATGACAAAGGTCATAATGCCCCTGACCGTCTCGGGCGTTATTTCGGGTGTCACGATGGTGTTCGTGCCGTCTATCAGCACCTTCTATATCTCGCAGAAGCTTGGAGCGGGCAAGATCGACCTCATCGGCGACACGATCGAGCGTCTTTTCAAGAACCCAAGCACATACAACGTCGGCGCGGCAATTTCGCTCGTTATGATGGTGCTTATCCTCATCTCGGTCTGGGTAATGAACAAATTTTCGGACGATGAAGGAGGTATAGTCATATGAGAAAATTCCTTCAAGGCGGCTATATTTTCCTCATTTTCGCGCTTCTCTACGCGCCCATCGCCGTGCTTATCATCTTTTCCTTCAATGAATCGGGAAGTCTCTCGGAGTTTTCGGGTTTTTCCCTTATGTGGTATGAGGAACTCTTCAACGACGAGGAAGCCCTGACGGCACTGCAAAACTCGCTTGTCTTGGCGGTGCTGTCGTCACTTTTGGCGACGGTCATAGGCACGTTTGCCGCTCTCGGACTTCGCCATATGAGAAGTAAGTTCTTAAAAGGCGCAATCAAGTCGGTGACGAACATCCCCATGATGAACCCCGATATCGTAACGGGTGTCTCGATGATGCTGCTCTTCGTCGCGGTCATGACAATAATCGGCGCAAACAATTTCATGGGCTTTGGCACGATGCTCATAGCCCACACGACCTTCAACCTTCCCTACGTCATTCTTTCGGTCATGCCGAGATTCAACCAGCTTGATAAGTCGCTCTCGGAGGCGGCGCAAGACCTCGGCTGCACCCCGGCGCGCGCATTCTTCTCGGTCGAGCTTCCCGAGATAGTCCCCGGCATAATCTCGGGACTCATGCTCGGCTTTACCATGTCTCTTGACGACTTCGTCATCAGCCATTTCGTAAGCTCGCCTAACTTCCAGACTCTTCCCCTTTACGTCTACAACCAGACCGTTCACAACGTCAAATTCAGCATGTACGCGCTCTGCGCAATAATCGTCGCAACGATTCTCGTCGTGCTTCTCGTCGTGAATTTCGCAGGCTCGATAGGTGTCTACAAGGGCAAGAAAAAGGCTTTGGGAGGTGCAAGATGATGAAGATTTTTAAACGTGTATCGGCACTTTTCCTTTGTGCCATAATGCTTTTGTCACTCACGCTTCCCCTCGTCTCGTGCGACGGAGTCACAGGCGGCTCCGTGACCGAGCTTTACGTCTACAATTGGGGTGAATACATCTCGGACGGCTCGGAAGGCTCGCTTGACTCAAACAAGGCGTTTGAAGAGTGGTATTTTGAGAATTTCGGCGAGAGAGTCAAGGTCGTCTATTCTACCTATTCCTCAAACGAGGACATGTACGCAAAGCTCTCGGGCGGCGCGGTCAGCTACGACGTCATAGTGCCGTCGGACTACATGATAGAACGCCTTATCGCCGAGGACATGCTCGCTCCCTTGAACTACGACAACATACCGAACATAAAAAATATCGTTCCCGAGTTTTACGGCGAGGACGCCGAGTTTGACTACTACGACGAGGGCGGTGTTTACTCGGTTCCCTACTTCTACGGCATGGTCGGTATAATCTACAACACCGAGATGGTCGACGAAGAGGACATCGGCTCCTGGGACCTTATGTGGAACGAGAAATACAAGGGCAACATTCTCCAATTCAATAACTCGCGCGACGCGTTCGGTTCGGCGCAATACCTGCTCGGACTCGACGTAAATTCCGACGACGAGAGCGAGTGGAGATTGGCTCTCGATAAGCTCCGTGAGCAGAAGGACATCCTGCAGGGCTACGTCATGGACGAGATCTTCAACAAGATGGAGGGCGGCTCGGCGGCGATCTCCTCTTACTACGCGGGCGATTTTCTCGCTATGTATGAAAATAACGACTCGCTGGAGTTCTATTACCCAAGCGAGGGTACTAACCTCTACGTCGATGCCATGTGTATCCCCAAGACCAGCAAAAACAAAACCGTCGCGGAGCGTTATATCGACTTTATGCTGACCGAAGAGCCGGCGGTCGAGAACGCCCTGTATACCTATTACGCCTCGCCCAACAGAGTCGTGCGCGAGAGCGAAGACTATATCGCCTGCATGGAAGAAATAAAAGAGGGCGCATTCGATTTGATGTACGACACCGCCGACGTCGAAGCCTCTCCCTATAAAAACCTCTCCGACGAAAGACTCGCAATGGTCAATAACCTCTGGGAGGAGTTGAAATCCGATATCGACGTCAGCCCGACGATATATATCATCTGCGCGGCAATAATCGGCGCGATCCTCTTCTTCGTCATATTCTTCGGAATAAGAAAGAGAAAACGCAACGGATATTAATCAAGTTAGCCGGTGCTATGGATATTGGGGAAACCCTTTTGGAAAAAGGGTTCTCCCCAAACCCCTTCCTAAAACTTTTAATATTTGGGGTTCTAACTAAGGTGAGGTGACGTTGAAATTTGCTTTGCAAATTTCAACCTACTGAGATGACATACGTCCAATAGGATTGAACCCAGCCGATTAAGTTTATAAAAAAGATAGAGTTTATCTAAGTTTTTTCTCAGATAAACTCTATTTTTGATTTGTGTGTAATGTATTAGGTTCAATACTGTTCCAATACAAGAACGGATAGCAGAACAAATTGAAATGAGCGATTGTTTTTCGTATTGACGGCGTATTCTTCCCGGCTAAGTCAGCACAGTTTTCGTCCGAAGCCTCACTAAGTTGAATTATCTTTTGCCGAGGACATTATCCATGGCTTCCCCTTGGGGTAAAAACGGCGTGCAAGAGCCTGATTAGGGGGTAATTTCACGAATATCAGTCCCGATCTTCTATTTTTATTACCTCGCACGCCTTATTTATCCGCTCGGCATACCGTATCACAAACAGCGTTCCTCTTGAGCTTCCGTCCCAAAAGACGACCACCTTGTCGGCGTAGTCGACGATCTGCTTGTTCCTCACGACGGGTGCGCCTTTCCCGTAGCGTGAGTAGTCAGGCAAAAACTCGGTCAGCGGAATTTTCTTTTCTCTCGCATATCTTGCGGCGCAGGCATCCACGCCTTTGGCACCGCCCGAAACAATCTCGTCTGCCTCCGCTAATTTTTTCGCAAGCATTTCCCCGCCCGGCGACAATCCCCTCGATCCCACAACAGCAATTTTCATAAAAATCTCCTTCATAATGTCTCTTGAACAGAAATTTTGTATACTTAAATCAAGTATACCCATAACATTATACCACAGAATAATCTTAAAATATACTTAAAATAAGATTATTTGGAGATTTTTTATGAGAAACAAGAACAACAAACATCTCGGAATTGAAATTGACCCCGAGCTTCATTACAAATTACATTACATTTCAAAGTATTACGGTCGGTCTGCCAACGGTGAGGTTTTGTATTTGATTCGTCAGGAAATCAAGAAATTTGAGTCTGCCGAGGGTGAGATTATTATGCCGGAAAATTCTGAGGAAAAGTAAAATTTTTGCGAAAGCGTTGTGAATATTCCCTGAATACGTTATAATATACACAGCGTGAGGTTGAACTTTGTCAAAACCAATTTGCTGTGAACCGCTCCCTGCATGCAGGGAGTCCGAGTCACGTTCTAAATCGAACGATTCCCTATAACCCTTCCCGAAAACTTTTAATATTTGGGGTCCTTATCGCGGTGTCGTAGGATTTTCCCTTCGGAAAAATCCCTGTCTATCGTTTCTGTATTGAGGACGTGTTAAACCCAGCCGAGGAAGATAATTTAAATTCAAAATACCTCTAAGTTGAAAGTATGAATATGCTTTCGGTCGGCGGGAGACAAGCCCCCGCCCTACGATTTGACGGTAAACTCATTTATCGTATTATGTCTAACTTGTATCAAAGAGTTTAAATTAAGCAACATTTCTACAATAAAACTTCAATTTGCAACCGTAGGGCGGGGGCTTGCTCCCGCCGAGGCTTCCCCCTTGGGGGTGAAGCAATATCCAAAGGCAGTGATGAGGGGTTATTCAACAACCGAAAGCCGATGAGCCGTCAGCGAGATACAGTCTCTCATCCGTCTTGAGCATAAATGCTCAAGCCACCTTCCCCCGAGGGGGAAGGCTAAATTAAGGCTTCCCACCTCTGGGGAAGCCTTAATTTTTTCGGTAAATGAAATTATAACTTAGTGAGACTTTAAATTAAAACCTACTGTCTCGGCTGGGTTTAACACGTCCTCAATATAAAAGCGACAGAGAGGGATTTTTCCGAAGGGAAAATCCTACGCCACCGCGATAAGGACCCAAAAAATTAAAAGTTTTCGGAAGGGGTTTGGGGAGACATTCTATTTGAACGTGACTCGGACTCCTCGCACAGCGAGGAGCGGTTTGCATCAAATTGATTTTAACAAAGATAAACTTCACGATGCATATTTTTTCTCAAAAGGGTTTCCCCAATATCCTCAACACAATCTAACCATTATCCGCAAAAAACCTCTCAATCCTCTCTCTGTCCGCGCGGCAGGAGCCTTGAAGCATGCGCTCGCTTCCGCCGCCGCGCCCCGAGAGCGCGTCGTTTATCTTCTTTGACAGGGGCTTCAGGTCGAGCGAGTTGCTTGCGATGATGTACTTGTAGCCGTCGCCGTCGGGCGTGAACACGGCAAAAATTTTGCCGCATTTCTTGACACCTTCATTGACGAAATTGCGGAGCGAGAGCATGTCGTCGAAGTCCTCGAACAGAATGATAGAACCCTCGGCGGCATCAAGGCTGTCGAGCTTTTTTTGCCTAAGCTCGCGACCGAGAGCCGACACTCTGCCTTTGAGTCTGCCGACCTCGTCAAGCAGGCGGCAAACGCCGTCCGCGACCTCGCTCTGCTTTGCCGAGATCGCCGTCGACACACGCCTTATCTGCTCGCATCTCTCCCTGTAATCGGCAAGTGCATCCAGCCCTGCAACCATGGTGAGCCTCATTCCGCCCTTGTAGCGTATCGCGTCGATGATCTTCAGAAGCCCGACCTCGCCCGTATTCTCAACGTGCGGCGCGCAACACGCACACATGTCGGTGTCCTCAATCTCAACGATGCGGACATCTTTGCTTAAAGCCAGCTTCGAGCGATATTCAAGTGCTTTCAACTCCTCGGCATCGGGATAATACGCGCGTACGCGTCGGCAGGAGAAAATTACAATGTTGGCGCGAGTCTCAATTCTCTCAATATCCTCACGGCTGAGTTCTCCGTCAAAATCGGCGGTCATGTAGCCGTCCCCGAGGTGAAATCCGACGTTTTCATAGCCGAACATCGAGTGAACAAGCCCCGAGACGATATGCTCGGCGGTGTGATTCTGCATCTTGCGAAATCTCTCCATGTAGTCAAGCCTGCAAGGCACGCTCTCCCCGACCGCAAGCGGAGAGAGGAGCGTGTGGACTATTACGCCGTCATGCTCGTCGACCGACAAAACGTCAACGCCGTCAATGATTCCGCCGTCGCACGCCTGTCCCCCCTCGTTCGGGAAAAACGCGGTCTTGTCGAGTATCACGGCGTATTTTCCGTCGCCGCTCGGCTCGCAGGAAAGCACCGTCGCCTCAAACTCTCGTATTTTACTGCTTTTATCAAATAATCTCTCGGTCTTCATTTTCACTCCAGCGTAATGCGCACGTCACCGCTGACCGACTCAAAATCAAATATAGACGCTCCGTCGCCGTGTACGTGCGATTTGCCGACGTTCTGCGAATTCAGCCTGATAATTCCGCTCACACTGTCAAGGTCGGCTGAAAATCCGCAGTCCTCGGGGATCGTCATGTCGACTCTTCCGCTGACCGTCGACATATCGACGTTCTTTGGCGCATCGGAAAGCTTCAAGGTGAGGTTGGACGAGACTGCGTCAACGTCCAGCTTGCCAATACGTCCCGATATCGTCACGTTTCCGCTCACCGTGTCGATATCGACCGTGTCGCAGGAAAGGCTCGGCATGCTTATCTTGCCCGAAACGCCCTCGAATCTAAGCTCTCGGCAGACAAGGTCGCCCTCGGTCTTGATGTCGGCAGAGACCGCATTGAGCTTTATTTTGTCCAAAGCAGAGGCGTATTTTTCGGGCAGATAGACCGTCAGGCTCTTTGAAGGCACGGAGCCGAACCAGCGCGTACCCGATTTTACATATCTTACATAGAGCGTTCCGTCGCCGAGATAGGTGCGCATTTTGTCCGCGTCTTCATCGATAGCACCGCTCTCCTCAAGTTTCACTTCATCGCCGCCGTAAACCTTTACCGTCACGTCGCCCGATATCCATTCTATGTCGAGTTTTTTTACCTCGTCGGTATAGACCGCATCTCCCGCGCTGTATTTTTCGGAAAAATCGTATTTATATGTCGTCATTATTGCAGGTAACTCCTTTAATCCAAACGCATTTCCGTTGTTAAGAATCATCAGTATCGCAAAGAGCGATACCAATATAAGAAGCACGACCGACCAGATGATAAGCTTAACTATCGCGCCGCTTTTGTACGTCTTGTTGTCATTCATAGCTGCCCCTCCCTATCAAATGTATCTCTTGCCGCAGATCTCGAATATCGCCTCAATGATATTGTTGATTGCCGTCGTGATGAGGAAAATAAGCCAGGTCAAGTGCCATGCGCCCGAATAGAAGCTGACAGCGAGATATGCACAGACGGTCAGCAGCCAAAGCGCACCGGTTATCGCCGAGAGAATGGGATTTTTCTTTTTGCCGCGGCGTGAAGCCTTAGAGTCGTCGTCATCGTCGTCCCCGTCAAGCTCGGAGTCCTTTATTCCCTTTAAGCACAAAGGCTTCGTGCTTGATTTGATGATCATGAGAGCCGTCGCAATTGCGATAAAGAGCATCATTACCGTAAGACCGATAACTCCGCCTATCTCGTCGCTTAAGCCGAAGCTGTCAAAAAGAGCCGAAATGATTATGAGCGGAACCCAGCAGAGAATGTACATCGAGACCGCAACCGCGTTCATCACACTGCTGCGCACACGGTATTTCTTTATCTCCGCCTTTTCCTCTTCGGTGAAGGTGCGTCTCTGCGCATATTCGGCTGAGTAGGGGTTGGAATTATCCTCTTTTTTGTCGTGTTGCTCGCCCTGCTCGCTCTTTATCGAGTCAATAAGCTCGCTGATGTCGCCAATGCCCGCGATGCTTGCGTTGTACGCCGCCGCCTCGCTTTTGCCCTCGCGCAAAAGGTCGTCGTACCTATCGCAAACGTTTGCGTACATTTCTTCTTTCATCTCGCGCGTTCTCGCACAGTCGGGCGCGTCGGCGAAGATGAGGTCGATGTAGTCTTTAATTCTGTTTTTCATGTCAAATCTCCTTCTTATTTGTTCTTTATGTCAAATATTCTCTCGGCAAATAAATCTGAATCTGAAAGTTATGCTTTTCGCGTTTTCCCACCGTCAGGCTCGGACTCCGTATTTTCCTTTAAGCATAAAGGCTTTGTACTTGATTGAACTCTCTTGAGCACGGTAGCAATTGCGATAAAGAGCATCATGACCGCAAAGCCTATCGCACCGCCCAATTGGGGATTATCTGCGAATATTGCAAAAAGCACCGAAATAATCACGAGCGGAAACCAGCAGATACTGTATAACGAAACGGTAATAGCGTTCATCACTTTACATCGCGCACGGTATTTCTTTATCTCCGCCTTTTCCTCGTCGGTAAAATGCCGCTCAGCTTCTACGGCAGTGTGGGAATCCGAGTATTCCCCACCGCGCTCACACTGCTCGCTCTTTATCGAGTCGATAAGTGCGCTGATGTCACCAATGCCTGCGATACTTGCGTTGTATGCCGCCGCCTCGCTTTTGCCCTCACGTAAAAGGTCGTCGTACCTGTCGCAGACATTTGCGTACATTTTATTCTTTATCTCGCGCGTTCTTTGGCAGTCGGGCGCGTCGGCGAAAATGAGGTCAATGTAGTCTTTAATTTTGTTTTTCATATCATACGTCCTTTGGGCTTACAAGCCTGTCAATTATGCTTTTCGTGTTTTCCCATTCGTTAAGTAACTCGCCGTAGACCTTTTTCCCTCGGGTGGTTATCGTATAGTAACGCCTTCGCGCGCCGCTTTCCTCGTTGCCCCAATAGGAGCTGATGCACCCCGACTCCTCAAGTCGCTTGAAGGCGGTGTAGAGCGTCGCCTCCTTCAGCTCGTATTGCCCCGAGGTAAGGTCGCAGATGCGCTTGTTTATCTTGTAGCCGTAGCTGTCGCCCGAATTCAAGAGCGCCAAAATGATCGTATCTGTGTGCCCTCGTATCATATCCGATGCAATCGACATCCCCCTGCCTCCTTTTTTGGTTAATTTATCATTACACGCTTATTATACTCCGAGATACCTCGCCTGTCAAGGTATTTCACAAAAAATCTAAAAATTTTTTTGATTGTCTTCATTGACAAATTTGTTTTTTTTCGAGCATACTTGCAAAATCATAGCAGTTATGCTATAATAATGCTGCATAAGGGTAGGATTGATATCTTTTACAATTTCAATAACGGATACGGAGGGTTGGAGACGTGGGATTACCAACTAATATAAAGACATTGCTCTCGGGTAATGTTGTCGAGTGGGCAAGAATTGAATTTAAGGAAACTTGGGATGCCGAGGCATCTTTGAAAACAATTTGTGCTTTTGCCAATGATCTTGATAACTGGGGCGGGGGATATCTTGTAATCGGTGTTGAAGACAAGGACGGCGAGCCTGCAAATCTGAAGGGCGTACCCAAGGGAAAGGTCGATGCATATCTCAAGGATATGTTAAACAAATGCAAGTTAATCCAACCCACATATATGCCGATTACAGAAGTAGTGAATTATCAAGACAAGCTGTTTATAGTTGTTTGGGTACCGGGTGGTGATGTTCGTCCATACTCGTCACCAAAGACTATGGCAAAGAGCGACAAAGAACGTATCTATTGGATTCGGAAAATGGCAAGTACGATTGCTCCGTCCGAGGAAGAAAAGAGAGATTTATATTCTTTAGCAAATAAAATACCGTTTGATGATCGTATTAACCATAATGCTGATTTGACTGATTTAAATATAACTTTGATACAGAGTTATCTCAAAGAGATTGGCAGCTCACTTTATGAGCAATCTCAAAAAATGGACTTCCTGGATTTGTGCAAGAGCATGAACATCGTCAATTCTCTGCCTGAATATACGAAGCCAAAAAATGTAGGCTTGATGTTTTTTTGCCTTGAGCCTGAACGTTTTTTTCCTTACGCACAAATTGATGTCGTTCAGTTTCCGGACGGACTCGGCGGAGATACTATAAACGAAAAAACATTTAAGGGTCCTCTTCACCAACAGCTGAGAGAAGCACTCCTCTATATCAACAACACAATCATTGAGGAACGAGTTGAGAAGGTGCCGGGCGTTGCAGAGTCGAAAAGATTTTTCAATTATCCCTACACAGCAATTGAAGAGGCATTAGCAAATGCAGTTTATCATAGAGGCTATGACGAGAGAGAAAACCGATTGAGGTTCGTGTTCATCAGGACAGGATAGAAATTGTAAGCCATCCCGGCGCAGACCGTTCAATCTCCTCTGACGGTCTGAGGAATTATCGAGTGTTCAATCGTCGTTACCGTAACAGACGCATCGGTGAGTTTTTGAAAGAGATGCACCTCACAGAAGGCCGCAACACCGGTTTTGCTAAAATCTTACGCGCACTCGATAGGAACGGTTCACCAAAGCCTGTTTTTGAAACAGACGAGGACAGAACATTTTTCTCTGCAACGATTTTTATCCATCCCGACTTTGAAAAGAAATCAATAGTTGATGCTGACCAAACTGCTGACCAAACTGCTGACCAAACTGCTGACCAAACATGCAATGCAACCATAGAGAAACAAATCCTATTCCTTATCGAACACAATCCGAGAATAACGCAGGCGCAGATTGCCTATGAATTGAACGTGCCGAAGAGTACGATAAAATATTATATTGGTAAGCTAAGCAAAGCAAAAATTATGAAAAGAGAAGGAACTATCCATAACGGTAAATGGGTTATCCTCTGAAATAACTGTCGAAACGATAACGAGGGGAATGAAAATGCTATAGCAGCATTGTCACTCCCCGATTTTCATTCTGTATTCGTAAGTTCAAGTTGACTGTAAACAAAAACATCCGCAGGGCGCACGCCCTGCGGATGCTTTTATCAATAAAAATTATTCAGCAGTTTCTTCTGCTGCGGTTTCTGCTGCCGCTTCCTCGACCGCCTCGCACTCGCACTCACATTCGCACTCGCACTCAGCATCCTTCTTCTTGGGAAGCTTGTTCTTAACCTTTGCAACAGCCTCATTTATCTTCGCTCTGACAGCTTCCTGCTTAAGAGCAAAGTAAATGCCTACTGCAGCTGCAGCCGCTACGATAGCGATTCCTGCGCAGATGCAAACAACGATGATGGTCTTCTTGCGAGCAGCTGCTGCTTCAGCCTCTGCCTCTGCAATCTTCTTTGCGAAGATCACGCTCTTGACCTTGTCGGAGACGTCAGAATAGATGGAACAAAGTTTCATTTTGTTTTCCTCCTGTTTTATCTTTATTTTAAAAT
>JBJDZM010000014.1:0-16865 GCA_051867975.1 Eubacteriales bacterium
TCAACAAGTCTGCGAGCCGCTTCCTTCGTGTCTTCGGGACTTCCGAAGGTCGAAAAACGGAAATATCCCTCTCCGCATGCTCCGAAGCCTTCTCCCGGTGTTCCTACGACCTGAATTTCATTCAAAAGATAATCGAAAAACTCCCAGCTACCCATGCCGCCGGGACACCTCATCCAAATATACGGTGCATTTTTTCCGCCCGTATACCAGATTCCGAGCTTGTCAAGCGCTTCCATTAAAATCTTTGCATTATTTTTGTAAATTTGAATATTCGCCTTGATCTGCTTTTGTCCCTCGGGAGTAAAGACAGCGGCACCGCCCTTTTGAATTATGTAAGATACACCGTTCGTCTTTGTAGTGCGGTTGCGTACCCACATTGCGTTGAAATTCATTCCGCATCTGTTCAGTGCTTTAGGGATAACGGTATATCCGAGACGCGTTCCGGTAAATCCTGCCGTCTTAGATAGTGAGCATATCTCTATAGCACATGTATCGGCACCTTTAAGCTCAAAAATACTGTGCGGAAGAGTGTCATCTTCTATAAATGCCTCATAAGCTGCATCAAAAAGAATAATTGAGCCGTTTTGATTTGCAAAGTCTACCCATTCCTGAAGCTGCTCACGGCTGAACACTGCCCCCGTAGGGTTGTTCGGAGAACAAATGTAAAGGATGTCTGCCTTAAATTCCTCTTTTGGTTGCGGCAAAAAGCTGTTTTCTTTGCCCGATGAGAGATGCACTATTTTTCTGCCTGCTATTATGTTGGCATCTACATACGCAGGATACGCAGGTTCGATTACGAGAGCCGAGCTGCTTTTGTCAAACAAATCAAGAATATCGCCAAGCTCGTCGCTGGCACCGCTTGAAACAAACACTTCATCTGCGTCAAGCTTTACTCCGCGACTTGCATAGTGAGCCGCAATAGTTTCGCGCAAAAACTGCGCTCCGCATTCGGGCATATATCCGTGGAATGACTCCTTGTGTGACTGGTCGTCCACGCCCTCGTGAAGTGCCGAAATGACCTCATCACAAAGCGGTAAGGAGACATCTCCGATACCCATACGGTAAATATGCTTGTCGGGATTTTCTTCCCCGTATGCTTTAACTTTTTTTGCAATGCCTGCGAAGAGATATGAATCCTTCAGGTCGGCATAATGCATATTAGGTGTTATCATTCTATCGTTTCCCCCTCATAGATAAATTCTGCAGGACCCGTCATTGTGACATTACCGTCGCGGTCAACGGCTATTTTCAAAACGCCGCCGTCAAGATGAACTGCAACTGACTCCCCGGCACGGCAAAGTTTTTTATTCACTGCGGCGGCAACAGATGCGCAAGCACCCGTACCGCAAGCCATAGTGACGCCGCTTCCGCGTTCCCATACTCTCATGCGTAACTCGTCTTCTCCGAGAACCTGAACAAATTCCACATTCACTCCGCCCTCAAATGCATCGTGATGCTCGATTTTAGGACCAAGTGTTGTAAGCGGGGCGTTGTTTATATCAGCAACGAAGATCACCGCATGCGGATTGCCTACCGAAACCGGTATCAGCACAACATCCTCACCGTCAACGGATAAAGTCATAGAGTCGGAAACGACCGCTTTACCCATGTCCACCGTTACGCTTTTGACCTTTCCGAAGCTTACGTCAAGTTTAAGCTTCTTAATGCCCGAGAGTGTCTCGACCGTAATCTCGTTTTTGTCTGTGTATCCTTTATCGTAAACATACTTTCCGACGCATCGAATTCCGTTTCCGCACATCTTTGCTTCACTTCCGTCTGCATTAAAGATACGCATTTTAAAATCTGCGACTTTTGACGGCGAAATATATATCATACCGTCCGAGCCTGCACCGAAATGTCTCTCGGAAAGCTTTATTGATAATTTCTCAATATTGCTCGGAACTTCACCGTAAACATACAGATAATCGTTTCCGAGTCCGTGCATTTTTGTAAAATGCATATAATCACTTCCTTTGCTAATTTGCGTTGATTATGGAAATACCCATCGTGACCTCCTCAAGTACGTCAAGAAGCATCCTTACCGTATCAAGCGAGGTCAGCATGGTAATGTTATTCTGGGCAGCACAGCGGCGAATGGCAACACCGTCCCCAAAATGCTTACCTGACAATATTGCGCGTGTGTTTATTACGTAGCTTACGTAGCCCTGTCTGATTGAATCGATTACCTCTTCACTGCCTTCACTTGGCTTGTGTCTTATCCTCGTACGGATACCATGCTCCTTCAGATATTGCGCTGTCACGGTCGTGGCTTCGATATTGAAGCCCATATTGTAAAATCTCTGAATCAAAGGCAAGGTTTCTGCCTTGTCCTCGTCGGCAACACTGACAATTACAGTACCGTAATTTTTCAACTTCAGCCCTGACGCGATCATCGCCTTATACATCGCACGGTGCAGTTTTTCGTCATATCCTATTGCCTCACCGGTGGATTTCATCTCGGGCGAGAGATATGCGTCCATTCCGCGGAGCTTTGAGAAAGAGAATACAGGTGCCTTGACGTAATATCTGCTTTTTTCTTTCGGATAAATATTGAATATTCCCTGCTCCTGCAATGATACACCGAGACTTACAAGTGTAGCAATATCCGCCAGGCTGTATCCCGTTGCTTTGGATAAAAACGGAACGGTTCTTGACGAACGCGGATTAACTTCAATAATATATACACTGTCGTTTTCATCAACGATAAACTGTATATTGAACAATCCGATTATGCCTATCCCGAGTCCGAGCTTTTCGGTATATTCAAGAATCGTCTTTTTTACAGCATCAGAGATTGAAAACGTGGGATAAACACTTATCGAATCTCCTGAATGTATGCCTGTTCTTTCGACAAGCTCCATAATTCCCGGAACAAAAACACGCTTGCCGTCGCAAATAGCATCAACCTCAACCTCTTTGCCTCGAATATATTTATCAACAAGCACAGGCTTGTCTACATCGATCTCAACGGCGGTTTTGAGGTAATTGCGAAGATCCTCTTCCTTCGCGACGATCTGCATTGCTCTGCCTCCGAGGACAAAGCTGGGACGGACAAGAACGGGATATCCTATCTCTTCAGCTGCCCTCACACCTTCCTCAATGCTTGTTACAGCCCTTCCTTTAGGCTGAGGAATATGCAACTCGGAAAGCACCTTTTCAAAAGCATCTCTGTTTTCTGCCTTCTCAATAGCATCACAGTCGGTTCCTATTATCTTGACTCCGCGCTCTGCCAAAGGCTCTGCCAGATTTATCGCAGTCTGACCTCCAAGCGTTGCAATAACACCTTCCGGTTTTTCAAGATCGATTACATTCATCACATCCTCGACGCAGAGTGGTTCGAAATAGAGCTTGTCCGAGCAGGTATAATCCGTTGAAACAGTCTCGGGATTATTGTTGATAATAATTGCTTCATATCCGGCTGATTTAATGGTCTGTACCGCATGTACCGTTGAATAGTCAAATTCAACACCCTGTCCGATACGAATTGGTCCCGAACCGAGTACCACGACCTTTTTCTTGCCAGATACAACAGACTCGTTTTCCTGTTCATACGTTGAGTAGAAGTACGGAATGTAGCTGTCAAATTCCGATGCGCAGGTGTCTATCATTTTGTAAACGGGAACAATTCCCGACTCACGGCGAAGCTTATATACCTCGTATTCACTCATATCCCAAAGCATAGCAATTTCCTTATCGGAAAATCCCATTCTTTTGGCATGACGAAGCACATCAATATCATTTTTGCCGTTCTTTACTGCCTGTTCCTCATCGACAATTTTTTTGAATTTTGAGATAAACAGCATATCTATGGCAGTTGCCGACGCAATTCGTCCTGCATCACATCCGCGGCGTAACAGCTCGGCAATAGCATAAATACGGTCGTCGGTTCCTATCTTTATATATTCAAGAAGCTCTGATTCTTCTGATTTGTCAAATTTAGAGTTATGGAGATGACAAAGCCCTATTTCCAATGAACGAATTGCCTTGAGGAGGCTTTCTTCTATTGTCCGTCCGATGCTCATGACCTCACCCGTAGCTTTCATTTGAGTTGAAAGCGAGTTGTTAGCATCTGCAAATTTATCGAACGGAAAACGAGGCATTTTGGTAACGACATAGTCAAGAGTCGGCTCAAAGGATGCGGGGGTGTTGGCAATTTGTATTTCGTCAAGTGTCATTCCGATGCCGATTTTCGCAGAAACGCGCGCGATGGGATATCCGCTCGCCTTTGACGCAAGTGCCGAAGAACGCGAAACACGCGGATTGACCTCGATAAGGTAATATTGGAAAGAATAGGGATCAAGTGCAAACTGTACGTTGCATCCTCCCTCAATCTTTAAAGCACGGATAATTTTCAAAGCGCTGTCACGGAGCATATGGTACTCCTTGTTGGTAAGCGTTTGAGAGGGACATACGACGACAGAGTCACCGGTATGAATACCGACCGGGTCGATATTCTCCATATTACATATGGTAATTGCCGTGTCGTTTTTGTCTCGCATTACCTCATATTCTATTTCCTTAAATCCTCTTATGCTCTTCTCAATCAACACCTGATGGACGGGAGAGAGCGACAGTGCATTTTTCATAAGGGAGATAAACTCTTCCTCGTTGTCCGCAAAACCGCCGCCTGTTCCGCCGAGAGTAAACGCCGGGCGAAGTACGACAGGATATCCGATATTCTTCGCCACTTCAAGTCCTTCCTCAACCGAATTTGCAATATCCGACGGAAGAACAGGCTCACCAAGGCTCTCGCAAAGTTCTTTAAAAAGCTCTCTGTCCTCAGCACGTTCGATCGATTCACTGCTCGTACCGAGAAGCTCAACACGACATTCCTTCAAAATGCCTTTCTTTTCAAGCTGCATGGCAAGGTTAAGTCCTGTCTGACCGCCGATGCCGGGTAAGATAGCATCGGGACGCTCAAAACGAATAATCTTCGCAATATACTCAAGCGTCAAAGGTTCCATGTAGACCTTATCTGCTATGGATGTATCGGTCATAATCGTTGCAGGGTTGGAGTTGCACAAAATGACCTCATATCCCTCTTCTTTGAGAGCAAGGCATGCCTGTGTTCCCGCGTAGTCAAACTCTGCCGCCTGACCGATAACGATCGGTCCCGAACCAATCACAAGAACCTTTTTTATATCCGTTCTTTTAGGCATTGCTCTTTCCCTCCTCAATTATTTTTATAAACTTGTCAAACAAATATTCCGAATCCTGCGGTCCCGGCGCACTTTCGGGATGATACTGCACGCTGAACACACGGTCATCGGCACACTCCACACCCTCGATGGTATTATCAAGAATGTTTATATGTGTAGGAACAAGTCTCGTATTTGAAAGGCTGTCTGCCTCAACTGCATAAGAGTGATTTTGAGAAGTGATCTCGATTTTATTGTTGATAAGATTTCTGACCGGATGATTTCCGCCGCGATGTCCGAACTTGAGCTTATAGGTGTTTGCTCCATAGGCGAGCGAAATAATTTGATGACCTAAACAAATTCCGAAAATCGGATATTTACCGCGCAAAGATTTTATTGTTTCAATGACAGGCTGCACGTCCTGCGGGTCACCGGGTCCGTTTGAGATAAATATTCCGTCCGGCTTGAGACGTTCTATTTCATCTGCACTTGTGTTCCACGGTACTACGGTTACCGTGCATCCGCGCTTATTTAATGAGCGAACAATATTCTGCTTCATTCCGCAGTCAATTGCAACCACGTGATGCTTTTCATTCGATGCACGGTAATATCTGATATTTTTACAGCTTACCTTTGATACCGCGTCGGTTGGAATATCCGTCGCCTTAAGTATCTCCATTCCCTTTATGGTCTCCGTATCTGCATCTGTAATCAAAACTTTTCTCGAACCATGGTCGCGAATCGAACGTGTCAGTTTTCTCGTATCAATTCCCCAAATTCCGGGAATCCTGTATTTTTTCATTATCTCGTCAAGGGTTGCTACACTTCTGAAATTGGAAGGCTCATTGTTGTATTCTCGAACGATTAGTGCGCCAATGGTTGGAGTGCTTGTTTCGTAATCATCGTCACAAATGCCGTAATTGCCAATCAGCGGATACGTCATAACCACTGCTTGATATGTGTAGGATGGATCGGATATGATCTCCTGATATCCGACCATTGACGTGTTGAACACGATTTCACACACCCTGTCCGATGTGTCCCCAAATCCGTATCCGTAATACTCGCTTCCGTCTTCAAGCAGTATTTTTCTTGTATAGTCACGTGTTGACATAAAAATCTCCATTCTGCCGCCTTGGAGCGGCACAAACAGTAATCAGTGAATTTTGCCGCTTGCAAAATTCGTGCGTGAAAAAGAATACTTCACTTTCAGAAGGAAGTTTTTTTCACGCAATCCTCCGCAGTCTTTTCGGACAGTTTTTGCTCAAATCTGTCCTTGCGCGTGTCCGTCGGTATCTTCGTAGGATAATCACCGCAAAAGCAAGCGCTGCAATAACTCTTTCCGCCCGACAATTTCTCGAGCGCTGATAGCGGCAGATATCCGAGACTGTCCGCGCCGATTATTCTTGTAATTTCTTCCTCCGTGCGATTGCATGCAATAAGATGCTCCTCCGAATCAATATCGGTTCCATAATAACATGGATGCAGGAAAGGAGGCGATGATATGCGAATATGAACCTCGACAGCACCTGCGTCGCGTAACAACTTTACCACGCGCCCCATAGTGTTTCCTCTGACTATTGAATCGTCTACAAGGACAACTCGCTTTCCGCGCACGGTCTCCTCAACCGCCGACAGCTTGATGCGTACACCGTCAATTCTCGCTCCCTGACCGGGAGAAATAAAGGTTCTGCCTATATACTTGTTTTTTATCAGTCCGATTCCGTAAGGAATACCCGACTCACGGCTGAATCCGAGTGCCGCATCGAGTCCGGAATCGGGGGCGCCTATTACGATGTCGGCATCCACGGGATGTGCTTCGGCTAATATTTCGCCGGCTTTTAAACGAGAAGCATGAACAGAGATGCCGTCTATCATCGAATCGGGCCTGGCAAAATAAATATACTCAAACACACACAGCTTTTTGTTCTTCGTACCGCAATGCTCACGATGAGATTCGATGCCGTTTTTACCGAAAACAACGATCTCACCGGGTTCGATATCGCGGACAAATTCTGCTCCTACCGCGCGAAGGGCGCATGATTCGGATGCTACAACGTATATACCGTCCGGTGTCTTGCCGAAGCATAGCGGTCTGAATCCGTACGGGTCTCTTGCACATATCAGCTTTTGGGGTGACATCAGCACCAGAGAATATGCTCCGTCCAGCGTATTCATTGCCGCAGATAATGCGTCCTCAATTGACGGAGTGCGGAGTCTTTCTTTTGTGATTATATATGCAATCGTTTCGGTATCACTTGTTGTGTGGAAAATTGCCCCCGACATTTCAAGTTCCGAACGCAACTCCGCCGCATTGGAGAGATTTCCGTTATGACAGAGCGCCATTCTTCCCTTTTTGTGATTTACCTCGATTGGCTGGCAATTAGTTCTGTTATTTCCGCCCGTGGTTCCGTATCTGACGTGTCCGACTGCCATTCTGCCCTTTGGAAATTTTGACAGTCTCTCCGAAGTAAACACTTCGGAAACAAGCCCGAGATCCTTATGGGATTCAAATACACCGTCATCGTTTACGACGATTCCGCATCCCTCTTGACCTCTGTGCTGAAGTGCGTAAAGTCCGTAATAACAATAGTTTGCAACATCGGTAATATCCGGTGAGATTATGCCGAATACACCACATTCTTCATGAATTATTTTATCTATACTCATTTCTTTTCTTCGTTTGCGTGTTCAAGTGCCGCACCTACAAAACCTTTAAAGAGAGGATGGCACTTATTCGGACGGCTCTTGAATTCGGGGTGATACTGTACGCCTACATGGAACGGACGCTCGGTAAGCTCTACTGTTTCTATGAGTCTGCCATCGGGCGAATAACCGCTCAATGTCAAGCCGCAATTCGTAAGTATCTCTCGGTATTCGTTATTGAATTCATAACGGTGCCTGTGCCGTTCGCTGATAGAGTTGCTCATATAGCAACGCTCCATCGTTGTTCCGGGCTTAATTTCACAAGGATACGCACCGAGACGAAGTGTTCCGCCCTTATCAATGTTATCGCTCTGTCCGGGCATGAAGTCTATGACCTTGTGCTTGCATTGCTCGTCAAATTCGCCCGAATTTGCGTCGGTAATTCCCGCAACATTTCTTGCGTATTCAATTACCGCGATCTGCATACCGAGACATATGCCGAAATACGGAAGCCCCGTCTCTCTTGCGTATTTTGCCGCAAGTATCATTCCCTCAATTCCTCTGCTTCCAAAGCCCCCGGGTACAAGAATACCGTCAAGTCCTTCGAGTGCTTTTTCGTAATTTTCGGGAGTCAAGGTCTCGGAGTCTATCCATTCAATTTTGATATGTGTATTGTGGAAGTATCCGGCATGGCGAAGGGACTCGGCAACCGACAGATAGGCATCGTGAAGCCCTACGTATTTACCAACAAGACCGATTTTGACCGTATACGGTCTTGACTTTATTCGCTCTACCATCTGTCCCCATTCTTCGAGATCGGGTCTCGGCGCGTCAATATTCAACTCGCGGCACACAACCGATGAAAAATTCGATTTTTCAAGCATTAACGGTGCTTCATAGAGGTTTGGGAGAGTGATATTTTCAATGACGCAATCCGGCTTTACATTACAGAAAAGTGAGATCTTCTTAAAAATTGAATCCTCCAACGGCTCGTCGCAACGCAAAACGATGATGTTCGGGTTGATACCCATACCCTGTAATTCCTTGACAGAGTGTTGAGTTGGTTTGGATTTATGCTCATCCGAGCCGCGGAGAAACGGAACGAGTGTGACATGGATGAACAGACTGTTTTCTCTGCCGACCTCCAGAGATATCTGTCTTACGGCTTCGAGAAAAGGCTGCGACTCGATGTCACCGATAGTGCCGCCGATTTCGGTAATGACCACATCGGCTTCTGTCTTTTTGCCTACACTGTAAACGAATTCTTTTATTTCATTGGTAATATGCGGAATGACTTGCACGGTAGAACCGAGGTATTCTCCTCTGCGTTCCTTGTTAAGAACGTTCCAATAGACCTTTCCGGTAGTCAAATTGGAATACTTGTTCAGATCCTCATCGATAAATCTCTCATAATGTCCGAGGTCAAGGTCGGTCTCAGCACCGTCCTCTGTAACGTACACTTCTCCGTGCTGATAAGGACTCATGGTTCCGGGGTCGACATTGATGTAAGGATCAAGCTTTTGAGCCGCGACCTTGAGACCTCTTGATTTAAGAAGTCTTCCGAGGGACGCAGCGGTAATTCCCTTTCCCAGACCCGATACCACACCGCCTGTTACGAATATATATTTTGTCATTCCGGGGTACTCCTTTTTATTTGTATTGCAAGATTTATTCTACCGTAACCGATTTTGCCAAGTTCTTCGGTTTATCAATATCGCATCCGTTTTCTTTAGCAACATAATAAGACAATAATTGCAAAGGAATTATCTCAACCACAGCAGAAAACAACGTATCAATATTCGGAACGAAGATCATATCGTCCGCAAGGTAGACGATCTTTTGATTGTCCTTGAATGCAACCGCGAGAACCTCAGCACCTCTTGCCTTGACCTCAACAATATTGCTCATCGTTTTCTCCATGAGTTCTTCATTGCAACAGAGTGCAACAACAGGCTGATGATCTCCGATAAGAGCAATAGTTCCGTGCTTCAACTCGCCTGCCGCATAGGACTCCGCATGAATGTAGGAGATCTCCTTCATTTTCAAAGCTCCCTCTAATGCAACGGCGTAATCGGTGTTTCTTCCGATAAAGAACATGGAATCATGCCCGTGATACTTCTTTGCCAGCTGCCCAATTGCGGGGTTCATATCGATTGATTCCTGAATTCGCTTCGGTATTTCCTTGAGTGCCTGCAAAAGCTCGGCATACTTTTGTCCGTCAATGCGGTTCAATTTTTTTGCAATATGTAATGCAAGCATATATAATACCGCAACCTGTGTCGTATATCCTTTTGTCGTTGCAACTGCAATCTCGGGTCCTGCCCAGGTATAGATGGTATCATCAGCCAACTTTGCAATCGTACTTCCTACCACATTGACTACAGCAAGCGTTTTCGCACCGCGGCTCTTACACTCTTTCATTGCGGCAATAGTATCGGCGGTTTCTCCGGATTGAGACAGAGCAATTAATAAGGTATGCTCGTCAATCAACGGGTCACTGTAACGAAGTTCGCTTGCAAGCTCTGTCTGTACGGGTATGCGGCAGAGCTTTTCTATCGCGTATTTGCCTGCGCATCCGGCATAATAAGCCGAACCGCATGCGGTAATAACTATTTTATTGATATTGCGCAGATAATCTTCGGCAAGCTCCACGCCGTCGAAGTAGATTTCTCCGTCCTTGATGCGCGGTGATATCGTCGCTTCCACTGCTTTCGGCTGCTCCATGATCTCCTTGAGCATAAAATGCTCATATCCGCCTTTTTCTGCCGCCTGAACGTCCCATGTGATTCTATGGATGTCTTTTTTAATCGATTTGCCCGAGCAATCAAACACATTGATATTATCGGGGGTTATCTCGGCAAACTCTCCGTCATCCAAATACATGACGTTTCGAGTATAAGAAACAAGCGCAGTGATGTCCGAAGCAAAATAATTTTCACCTATACCAACGCCCAAAATCAACGGACTTGCCTCGCGTGCAACATAAACCGTCGTCGGGTCGTCCGTACATACAATTCCAAGCGCGTATGAACCGCGCAACTTAGAGGAAGCCTTGATCACCGCTTTCTTTACGTCTCCCTGATAATACATCTCAATCAGATGAACGACGACCTCCGTATCGGTCTGGCTTTCAAAATGATAGCCCTTACCGATAAGCTCCTCACGTAATGTCATGTAGTTTTCAATAATACCGTTGTGAACAACTGCAAACTTACCGTCATTACTCAAATGAGGATGAGCATTGATATCTGTTGGTGCGCCATGCGTTGCCCAACGTGTATGTCCTATTCCCATTTGTCCGGGTGTTGAACGTCCGTTATCGGTCTTTTCGTAAAGGTTGGCGATTCTTCCCATGATCTTACTCACAGAAATGCAGGAGTTATTCATCACGGCGATACCGGCGGAGTCATATCCGCGATATTCCAACTTTTTAAGTCCATCCAACAAGATCGGCGCAGCCTCCTGTGCACCTGTATATCCAACAATTCCACACATTTTTTAAATATTCTCCTTAATTCAAATTGTATTTTGTAAATGCTGTTGGTTTTTGCTAATATAATCGTATGTTATTCCCACTCGACGGTTGCAGGCGGTTTTGAAGTAATATCGTAGACTACTCTGGTTACGTCGGCAAGCTCGCCTGTGATCCTGTTGCTTGCTCTTTCAAGCACCTCATAAGGCAATCTCGTCCACTCGGCGGTCATAAAGTCATCGGTCGTGACCGCACGCAAAGCGACGGTACAACCGTAACACCTTGCGTCGCCCTTTACACCAACGCTCTTCAAATCGGTGAGCACGGCAAAATACTGATTTGTCATCTTCTCTGCACCTGCGCGCGCGACCTCTTCGCGGAAAATGGCGTCTGCCTCGCGCAACAGATCAAGCTTGTCCTTTGTTATCTCACCAATCACACGGACTGCAAGCCCGGGACCCGGGAATGGCTGGCGCCACACAAGTTCATACGGAATACCAAGCTCGGTTCCGACAGCTCTGACCTCATCCTTGAAAAGGTCGCGCAAAGGCTCGACGATCGAATCAAAGGAAATGACATCGGGAAGTCCGCCTACGTTGTGATGACTTTTGATAACCGCCGAATCTCCCTTTCCGCTTTCAATAACGTCGGGATAAATGGTTCCTTGGGCAAGTACGTTTATCTTTCCGAGCTTCTTTGCCTCGTCTTCAAATACACGTATAAATTCTTCACCTATTATCTTGCGCTTTCGTTCAGGCTCCGTAACGCCCGCAAGCTTTGAAAGAAAACGCTCCTCGGCATTGACACGAATGAGATTAATTCCGAACATTCCCTTAAAGGTCTGTTCCACAAAATCTCCCTCGCCCTTACGCAAAAGTCCGTGGTCTACAAATACGCATGTCAGATCATCACCTATTGCTTTATGCAAGAGTACCGCCGCTACCGAGGAATCAACTCCTCCGGAAAGAGCAAGCAATACTTTTTTGCCCAAAAGCTCTTTTTTGTACTTTTCAACTGAACGGCTGATAAAATCGTCCATCGTCCAGTCTCCACTGCATCCGCATATACCGAACAAGAAGTTGTAAAGCATTTGGGTTCCAAACTCGCTGTGCGTAACTTCGGGATGGAATTGCACCCCGTACAGCTTGCGTTTTTCGTCGCACATAGCCGCGCACGGACACTTATCGGTAAAAGCAATTATTTTGAAACCGTCGGGAATTTCCTTGATAAAGTCGGTGTGGCTCATCCATACGATGCTTTTTTCGGGTATTTCTCTGAAAAGCTCGCTGTCCTTAACATGGACAAGAGTTTTTCCGTATTCACTGCTGTCGTCGGCTGAAGTAATTACACCGCCGCCCATATACGCCATAAGCTGGTCTCCGTAGCAGATCCCCAGGATCGGAATACCTATATTAAGTATCTCGGGATCAAAGTGCGGAGACTTCTCATCATAAACACTGTTCGGACCGCCTGTAAATATTACCCCTTTATATTCTGCTTGCTTAATATCATTGACTGTTATTTTATTGTACGGCTTAATCTCAGCATAAACGTGATGCTCTCGCACACGCCGTGCAATCAATTGGTTGTACTGACCGCCAAAGTCTAAAACAAGTATCTTCTCCATTATAATCCCCCATCTGCCGCTTTGCGGCAGCACAAATAGTAATCAGTGAATTTTGCAAAGCAAAATTCGTGCGTGAAACAGGTTACTTCACCTTTAAATAGAGGTAACTTTCACGCTACTCTCCTCATATGTTTATATCGGCACTCGACGCGTCGACTCCGCAAAGCAAGGGCTCTATCTTTCCGAGGAACAATTCAACCTGCTCAGGGCATCTGCCGATATACCTTGAGGGTTCAAGAAGAGCATTTATCTCACCTTCGGTCATACCAAATGAGCTTTCAGATGCGAGACGTGATGTGAGGTCACATTCCTCTCCGTTTTTCATCTGCGCGGTCGCCTCCATCGAACACCTGCGGATTATCTCGTGGATTTCCTGACGGTTTCCGCCTCGTTTTACCGCCTCCATCATAAGATTTTCGGTTGCAATAAACGGCAGATATTCCCTTACAGTCTTCTCGATAATCTTTTCATTGACATGAAGTCCGTCCGTTACGTTCTGACAGAGACGCAAAACAGCATCAGCGCAAAGAAAAGCCTCGGGTATGGAAATTCGGCGGTTTGCGGAATCGTCCAAGGTCCTCTCCAGCCACTGCGTCGACGCCGTCATCGGTGCATTTGCCGCATCTGCCATGAGATAACGTGAAAGAGAGCAAATTCGCTCGCTTCTCATCGGATTGCGCTTATATGCCATAGCCGAGGAACCGATCTGATTTTTCTCAAAAGGCTCTTCAAGCTGTCTGTCATGCTGAAGCAAACGAATGTCGTTCGCCATTTTGTACGCACTTTGTGCGATCGATGACAAGGCGTTGAGAATTCTCGAATCGACCTTGCGCGGATACGTCTGACCTGAAACGTCAAAACATTCGTCGAAACCGAAATCCTTGCATATCATAGAGTTCATTTCATCGATTTTTGAGGTGTCACCGTCAAAAAGTTCGACAAAACTCGCCTCGGTACCCGTAGTGCCTCGGCAACCGAGCATCTTAATATTTGCAATAGCAAAATCAATTTCATCAAGGTCAGTGAGAAAATCCTGAATCCAGAGCGTTGCTCTCTTTCCGACAGTTACAAGCTGTGCCGGCTGATAGTGAGTGTAACCGAGCGTGGGCAGAGCCTTATACTTTTCGGCAAATTCCGAGAGATTTTTTATTACCTGCAAAAGCTCTCCGCGCAAATAGCGCAACGCATCACGGTATATTATTAAATCTGCGTTATCGGTAACATAACAGCTCGTAGCGCCGAGATGAATGATACCTGCCGCCGACGGAGCGACAATTCCGTATGCATGAACATGTGCCATTACATCATGTCTTACCAATTTTTCGCGTTCGGCAACACACGCATAATCAATATCGGTAATATGAGCCTCGAGTTCTGAAATCTGCTCTTCGGTGATGGGTAGCCCGAGGGCATGCTCAGCCTTGGCGAGAGATACCCAAAGGCGGCGCCACGTGCTGTACCGAGTGTCGCTTGAAAAGAGATTCAGCATATATTCTGATGCATAACGTGAAGATAAGGGGGACTCGTATCTGTTGGTCATTTCACTTCTCCTTAGATTTATTTCTGAAAATCAAGCTGTCTCTTTCGGCTCCTACCGAAACATAATCAATGGGGCATCCTATCTCCTTTTCAATAAAGAGAACATACTCCTGTGCCGCACGTGGAAGATCCTCCCAACGGCGCACCCCGCTTATATCACATTTCCAGCCTTCAAAATATTCAATTTTCGGTTGCGCTTTTTTGAGCAACAATGGGAACGGGAAGTTATCGGTCTCCTTACCGTCCACAATATATTTTGTGCATACGGGAATTTTGTCCATATATGAGAGAACATCGAGCTTGGTAAGCGCGATTGACGTTGCCGCCTGAACTTCAACACCGTATCGTGTCGCAACGATATCTATCGGACCCACGCGGCGGGGTCTACCCGTCTTAGCACCGTATTCAGATCCTGCACTGCGAAGTTCTTCTGCTTCGGGACCGAACATTTCACATACAAACGGTCCCTCTCCAACACATGTGGAGTATGCCTTTACAACGCCGATAACATCGGTGATTTTCGCAGAAGGCAGTCCCGAACCGATGGGAGCGTAGGCTGCCAGAGTGTTTGAAGACGTGGTATACGGATAAATTCCGTAATCAAGATCGCGCAAGGAGCCAAGCTGTGTCTCAAAGAGAATGTTTTTCCCTTTAGACTGTGCATCCTTCAAAAACGCACCCGTATCGCAGACATAGGGCTTTATCTTTTCGCAGGCATCGGAAATCCACTTATCAAGCATCTCCATCGTATAAGGTTCTGCGCCGTAGACGTTGGTCAGTGTCAGGTTTTTCCACTCAAGAAGATCCGCAAGATGCGCTCTCAATTCTTCCGTGTAGAACAATTCGCCTGCCAAAACCGTCTTTTTCTGATATTTGTCCGAATAAAACGGAGCTATTCCCTGCTTTGTCGAGCCGTATTTTTTATCGGCAAGCCTTGACTCCTCCAAGGCATCAAGCTCTCTGTGCCAAGGAAGCAGGAGCGAAGCTCGGTCGCTTATCTTCAGATTATCGGGAGTCAATGCGATTCCTTTATTCATTACTTCCTGCATTTCTATCCACAGGTTTTCCGGATCAAGTGCGACTCCATTGCCGAGTATATTGACTACACCGTGTCTGAATATTCCCGAAGGGAGGAGGTGAAGAGCAAATTTTCCGTATTTGTTGATAACGGTATGACCTGCGTTGCCGCCGCCCTGATAGCGAACTACAACATCGTAGTTCTCCGTGAGGAGATCTACCATTCTTCCCTTTCCTTCGTCGCCCCAGTTAATTCCGACAATTGCACAATTTGACATATAGACTTACCTTTCCTAACAATTTTTAATTGTTATACAATTTAAACATGGTCTGTCAGGCGCTTCATTATTTCGGCATATGCTTCCTCAACTCCGCCAAGGTCACGTCTGAAGCGGTCCTTGTCGAGCTTTTCACCTGTTTTGCTGTCCCAAAGACGGCAGGTATCGGGACTTATCTCATCCGCCAATACAATGGTTCCGTCAGAGAGTCTTCCGAATTCAAGCTTGAAGTCAACGAGGGTTACTCCGCATCCCTTCCAGAAATTCTTAAGATATTCGTTTACTGCGAAAGAATACTTTTTGATGGTTTCAATCTCCTCGCATGTTGCAAGACGAAGGGCCAATGCATGGTAATCGTTGAGAAGCGGGTCGCCGAGTTCGTCATTCTTGTAGGAAAACTCGATTGTAGGTGCATCAAAAACCACGCCCTCTTCAACGCCGTATCTTTTTGAGAAAGAACCTGCGGCAATATTTCTGATAATGACCTCAAGCGGAACAATTGAAACCTTTTTAACAAGTGTTTCTCTCTCGTTCAGTTCTTCTACAAAGTGGGTAGGAATACCGGATTCTTCAAGCTTTTTCATGAGCAGATTGCTCATCCTGTTGTTGATGACACCTTTACCAACGATAGTTCCCTTTTTAAGTCCGTTAAATGCAGTGGCATCATCCTTGTAGGATACGATGAGCAGTTCGGGATCATCGGTTAAAAAAACCTTCTTAGCTTTTCCCTCGTAAAGTTGTTCTCTCTTTTCCATTGTACATTCTCCTTTATTTTATTAAAATGAACCTGATGATGTTACGCGCAATGGCTAAACGACATTCCGAAAACTCATGTATTATTCACTCTTAGCATACATCAAAACAAAAAATGCAAAGACGCTTCATGCAGACCACACTAAAGACGCCTTTGCCTTTACACATATTCTGTTTCCGATGCTAAAACAAAGAACATACAACCCGCCCTAAAAACAACCATATTTTCAATAATGTAGGAAGACGCCATTGCCCTCACATGTGTATTATACATCTTTTTATTTTTTTTGTCAATATATAAATATATAAAAAAGCCTCCTATTTTTTCATTGATTATAGGTGTAAGTTGCCAAAGTAAATTCCCCTTTCAGGGAGGCAAGGGAGAAAAGGGGAAA